>JAKAJJ010000011.1 GCA_021813835.1 bacterium
AGTAACGAAGCCCGAGACCATCAACTACCGCACCCAGCGGCCGGAAAAGCACGGCCTTTTCGATGAAAAAATCTTCGGCCCGGAGAAGGACTACGAATGCTACTGCGGCAAATACAAGGGCATCCGCTACAAGGGAATCACCTGCGACAAGTGCGGGGTCGAGATCACGCGCTCCATCGTTCGCCGCGAGCGCATGGGCCACATCGAGCTGTGCACGCCGGCGGCGCACATCTGGTTCCTCCGCTCCGTGCCGAGCCGGATGGCGCTCCTTCTCGGCGCGAGCGCCGCGGACATCGAAAAGGTGGTCTACTTCGCGGGCTACATCGTGACGAGGGTCGTGGACGAGGAGAAGAAGCGCCTCCTCGCCGAACTCGAGAGCGAGTATAAGTCGAAATACAAGGCCGCCGGTTCCGACAAGGAGCGCGACGCCCTGAAAGAGCGGATGACGCTCGCGAAAGCGGAAATCGACGGCGTCGTCGTCGGCCGCGTGCTCGACGAACTCGAGTACCACCGCTTCTCGGTGAAGTACGGCGGCCTCTTCGAAGCGCGCATCGGCGCCGAGGCCCTCTATGATATTTTCCGTTCGCTCGACCTCAAGGCGCTCGAGAAAGAACTCCAGGCGCGCTACGAGCGCGCGGGCGCCGCCGAGCGCGAAAAGCTCGCGAAGCGGCTCTCGCTCATCGCCGGCCTCACGAGCGCCGGCGTGCGCCCCGAGTGGTTCTTCCTCACGCGCATCCCCGTCATTCCGCCGGCGCTCCGCCCCATGGTCGCGCTCGAAGGCGGCCGCCATGCGACCTCCGACGTGAACGACCTCTACCGCCGCGTCATCAACCGCAACAACCGCCTGAAGAAACTCATCGATATCCATGCGCCGGAGGTCATCCTGCGCAACGAGAAGCGCATCCTGCAGGAAGCGGTCGACGCCCTCCTCGACAATTCCATCCGCAAAGGCGGCGCGTCCGCCGGAGCGCTCACGCCCGCCCAGCGGCGCCCCCTGAAGTCGCTCGCCGACTACCTGAAGGGCAAGCAGGGCTACTTCCGCCAGAACCTCCTCGGCAAGCGCGTCGATTACTCGGGCCGCTCGGTCATCGTCGTCGGCCCCGACCTCGAGCTCGACGAATGCGGATTGCCCAAGCATATGGCTCTCGAACTTTTCCGCCCGTTCGTCATCGCCGGGCTTCTCTCGCGCGAACTCGCGTTCAATATCCGCGGCGCGGGCCGCCTCATCGAGGACGGCGTTCCGGAAGTGTGGGAGATCCTCGAAGAGGCCATCCAGGGCAAGTACGTGCTCCTCAACCGCGCGCCGACCCTCCACCGCCAGGGCATCCAGGCGTTCCGGCCGCGCCTCATCGAAGGCGACGCCATCCGGCTCCATCCGCTCGTCTGCCCGGCGTTCAACGCGGACTTCGACGGCGACCAGATGGCCGTCCACCTCCCGCTGTCGGAAGAAGCGCAATGGGAAGCGGAGAACGTGATGAGCGCCAACAAGAACATCCTGAAGCCGGGCAGCGGCGCGCCGGTCGTCGCGACCTCGCACGACATCGCGCTCGGCGTCTACTGGCTTACGCGCACCATCGACGGCGCGAAGGGCGAGGGCCAGCATTTCGCGTCGTCGAACGCCGCGATCCTCGCCTACGACTACGGCATCGTCGACCTGCGGGCGAAAATCAACGTCCTGCCGAGCCCCGACAAGGCGAAATACGCGCCGTTCGACGGCAAGCTCTTCGAGACGAGCGTCGGCCGGCTCCTCTTCAATACCGTCCTGCCGCCCGATTACCCGTTCGTGAACGACGCCGTCACCAAGAAGGTGCTCGGGCGCATCGTGAACGAGAGCATCGCCCGCTACGGTCTCGACGCCATCCCGAACATCATCAACCGCATCAAGCGGTTCGGCTTCGAATACGCGACCAAGTCCGGCATCACCTGGTCGATCGGCGACATCGCCGTATCGCCGGAAAAGCAGAAAGTGATCTCCGAGGCGCAGGAGAAGGTGGCGAAGATCGAATCCGATTTCCGCGAAGGCCTCCTCGCCGAAGAAGAGAAGCGCCGCATGGTCATCGAAATATGGCAGGGCGCGAAGCAGGACGCCGAGAAAGTCATCGAAAGGACGCTCGGCGCAACAAGCCCCGTCTATGACATCATCAAGTCGGGCGCGCGCGGTTCGATGGGGAATCTCTCCCAGATGGTGGGAATGAAGGGCCTCATCCAGAACACCGCCGGCGAGACCATCGAAGTGCCCATCATCTCGTCGATGATGGAAGGATTGAATCCGGTCGAATACTTTATGTCCACCCACGGCTCGCGCAAAGGCCTCGCCGACACCGCGCTCGGCACGGCGAAGGCGGGATACCTCACGCGCCGCCTCTTCGACGTGGCGCAGGACTCCATCGTTACGGAGAAGGACTGCGGCGGCACGCGCGGCATCCGCATCAACCGCGTGAGCGCGTCGGGCGTCCAGCTCGATTACGCCGACGTCCTGCGCGGCCGCGTCCTCGCCGAGGACGCGAAAGACGGGGACGGCACCGTTCTCTTCAAGCGCGGGCACTACCTCTCGCTCGAGGACGCCGCCGCGCTCGCCGACGCGCCGTCGGTCGCGTCGGTCGTCGTGCGTTCCCCGATGTCGTGCGAGACGCGCTACGGCATCTGCCAGGCCTGCTACGGCATGGACCTCACCACGCTCGAACCCGTCGATCTCGGCGAGGCCGTCGGCACCGTCGCGGCGCAAGCCATCGGCGAGCCGGGCACCCAGCTCACGATGCGCACGTTCCACGCCGGCGGCGTGGCATCGGTGGGCGGCGACATCACGAGCGGCCTCCCGCGCGTCGAGGAGGTCTTCGAGAAGCGTTCGCCGAAGAATCCGGCGGTCATCAGCAAATCCGACGGAATCGTGACGGACATCAAGGAGGCCGGCCGCGAGAAAGTCATCGCGGTCGCGCCCGAGAAGGGGCAGGGGAAGAAGGACGGCTCGTCCTACGAATACCTCGCGCCGTACCCGCGCGTCCCGATGGTGAGGGCGGGCGACACGGTCGCGCGGGGTCAGATCTTGACCGACGGCTCCGCCGATCTCGACGAGCTCTTCGAGTACGCCGGCCGCGCCGCGGTGCAGGAGTACATCATCGCGGAGGCCTCGAAGATCTACGAGCTGCAGGGCGCTTCGGTGTCCCGCAAGCACCTCGAGGTCATCGTGAAGCAAATGTTCTCGCGCGCGAAGATCACGGAACCGGGCGATACCGATTATTCGGTCGGCGACGTCGTCGAGGACTGGGAGTTCGCGAAAGCGGTGAAGGACGCTGACGCGGCCGGCAAGCTGCCGCCGAAGGCGTATGACATCGTGCTCGGCATCAAGGAGAGCGCGCTCTCGCGCCGCTCCTTCCTCTCCGCGGCGTCCTTCGAGCAGACCACGAAGATCCTCATCAACGCTGCCCTGCGCGGCTCGGTCGACCGCCTGCGGGGCCTCAAGGAGAACGTCATCCTCGGCCGCCTCATTCCGGCGGGCACGGGCTTCCTCGGAAGCAAGAAGCATGCGTCCATCGCGAAGCTGCAGGCCGCGCGCCCCGCGCCGGAGCACGCCGAACGTCCGACCTACGCGCGAACGACCCGCGCGCTCTAAATTATGCCGCGGGATACGGTCGCCGAGATCAAAGACCGTCTCTCCATCGCCGACGTCGTCGGTCCGTACGTGAAGCTCGCGCGCGCGGGGAAATCGCTCAAGGGCCTGTGTCCCTTCCACAAAGAGAAGACGCCGTCCTTCCACGTGTCTCCCGAGCGCGGCACCTGGCACTGCTTCGGCTGCGGCGCGGGCGGGGATATGTTTTCCTTCATCGAGAAAGCCGAGGGAGTCGATTTCAGGGGCGCGCTCGCGCTCCTTGCCGAGAAGGCCGGAGTCGAGATCGTCCGCGACCCGCGCGCGAGCGAACACCGCTCGCGGCAGGAACGCTTATACGCGGCGCTCGCCCGCGCGGTCGAGTGGTACGCCGAGAAGCTTCCCGCGAGCCCCGCGCAGGCGTACGCGCGCAAGCGCGGCCTTGCCGCGGAAACGATCGAGTCCTGGCGCCTCGGCTACGCGCCGGACGCATGGCGCGCGCTTCTCGAGGCGCTCGCCGCCGAAGGGTTCTCGACGGACGAGCTCCTCGCCGCCGGGCTCGTTAAGGAGGCGGACGGGAAGAAGGGAACCTACTACGACCGTTTCCGCAATCGGCTTATGTTTCCGATACGCGACGCCGCCGGCCGCGCCATCGCCTTTACCGGCCGCACGCTCGGGTCGGGAGATGAAGCGAAATACCTGAACTCGCCGGAAACCGAGCTCTACCGCAAATCCGCTGTCCTCTTCGGCGTCGACCGCGCCAAGGACGCGATCCGCGCGCGCGGCTTCACGCTCCTCGTCGAAGGACAGATGGACGTTCTCCTCGCGCACCAGGCGGGCTTCGGGAACGCCGTCGCGCTTTCGGGCACCGCGCTCACCGAGCGCCATCTCGCGCTTATGAAGCGCTACAGCGAAAACCTGATGCTCGTCCTCGACGCGGATGCGGCCGGGCTTGCCGCGACGGCGAAGTCGGCCGCGCTCGCGCTGCGGGGAGGACTGCGCGTGAAGGCGGCGCCCCTGCCCGCCGGCAAAGACCCGGCGGACCTCATCGGCGAAAATCCGAAGGAGTTCGCGGAGCGCGTGAAGGCGGCGAAGCCCGTCGTGGAATTCTTCCTCGCCGCGCTCGCCGAGCGCGAGCGCGATCCCCATCGGCTCGTGCGCGCGGCCGAAGCGGTCGTGCTCCCGCTCATCGGCGCTCTGACGAGCCCGCTCGAGCGCGCGCACTTCGCGCAAGTCACGGCCCGCTCGCTCGGCCTTTCGGAGGAAGCGGTGCGGGAATCCCTCGCGCGCGTTCCGAGGAGTCCCGCGCCGCCGCCCGCGCCGCGCGCGGCGGAAGCGCCGCCGCCCGGAAAGACGCCGCGGCAGAATCGCGAAGGGCAGCTCTTCGCCCTTTTCCACGCCTATCCCGGAACGCCGCTTGCGGAGCGCATCGCCGCGGAGTATCGTAGGATTACTGAAGCCACGCTGCCTCCGGATGCGCCCGCGGAACAGGCCCTTTTCCTCGCGGAGGAGCTTGCCGGCGAAGAGCCCTTGGAGAACGCGGCGGACGAGCTTCTCCGCGCCTTTGAAGAAGCGGTCATCCGCGAGGCGTATCAAGAAGCAGTAGCGGGTTTGCGAAGAGCCGAGGCCGCGGGAGATGCGGCTCGAGTGGAGAAAGCGCAAGAGCAGTGCGCGAAACTCTCGGCGCGCATCGCGCTTCTCGGGCGCTGATCCGGGCGTTAATTTTTTATCTTTATCCTATGGCGACATCCTTTTCGAGGAAGAAAAAAGGCGCGAAGAGCGCTCGCCGGAATACCGCGCGGAAAGCGAAGACGCTCCTCCGGAAGCGCGCGCCCGCCCCGAAGAAGCGTGCGCGGCGCGGCGCGGCGCATGCAAAGCGCATCGTGCGGAGGGCGGCGTCGTCCGCGAAGGCGCGCGCGCTCACGCAGAAGGCCGTCACTGCCGAAGAGCTCATCCGGAAGGGGAAGGAGCGCGGCTACGTCACCTACAGCGAGATCCTGAAATCGTTCCCGCACATCGAGGACGACGTCGATTTCCTCGAGTCGCTTTACGAGCGGTTCGCAAGCGCGGGCGTGGACGTGCTCGAGGGCGGCATGCTCGAGGATACCGCCGACGAGTACCTGGCGACGAGGAACATCAAGGACCGCCACTCGACCGGCTACGACTCCATCCAGATCTACCTGCGCGAGATCGGCCAGTACCCCTTGCTCACCGCCGCGGAGGAGCGCGAGCTCGCGAAGCGCATCGAAAAGGGCGACGCCGAGGCGCGCAACATCCTGGCGCGGAGCAACCTGCGCCTCGTCGTATCCATCGCGAAGAAATACGTCGGCCGCTCGCCCGACCTCACTCTCCTCGACCTCATCCAGGAAGGGAATCTCGGCCTCTTCCGCGCCGTCGACAAGTTCGACTGGAAGAAGGGCTATAAGTTTTCGACCTACGCGACGTGGTGGATCCGCCAGGCGATCACGCGCGCGCTCGCCGACCAGTCGCGCACCATCCGCATCCCCGTGCATATGGTGGAGACCATCGCCAAGTACAAGCAGGTCTCGCGCCGCCTCGCGCAGGTGCTCGGGCGCGACCCCCAGCCCGAGGAGATCGCGGTCGAGATGGGCGTGGAGCCGGAGAAGATCTACCAGATAGAGAAGATCAACCAGGACACTCTCTCGCTCGAAAACCCCGTCGGCTCCGACGACGACGAGAAGTCCACGCTCGGCGATTTCATTCCCGACGACAAGATCCCGTCGCCCGTCCAGGAATCCTCCGAGCGCATCCTCGCCGAACAGGTCCGCGCCATCTTGGGCGACCTCTCGCCGAAGGAGCGCAAGATCCTCGAGATGCGCCACGGCCTTATGGACGGCGTCTACCACACGCTCGAGGAGGTGGGGAAGGAGTTCGGCGTGACCCGCGAGCGCATCCGCCAGATCGAGGCGAAAGCGCTGGAGAAAATCCGCACCCACGACCGCGCTCGGCATCTGAAGTCGTACTAAATGCCCCGTATGGATGAGGTTCAAGGGGTAGTGGCGCTTGGGAAACTCATACTGAACTTCGCCGGAGTGGAGCGGGCAACCTACCGCGAGGACGGTAAAACGAGAGAGACCGATACCGACCATACGGTCATGCTCGGCGTCATCGGCTGTAGCATCGCCGCGAAACTATACCCGCATCTCGATCTCGGCAAGGTCGCCCACTATGCGCTCGTTCATGATCTGGTAGAAGCGTACGCGGGAGATACGCCGACATTCAACATTTCTCCGGAATCGCGAGCGGATAAGGAGAGACGCGAAAAGGATGCTCTGGCAAGAATAGAAAAAGAATTCACAGTATTCCCGTGGCTCGCGGAGACGCTGCTTTCATACGAGGATCTCGCAGATACGGAGGCGCGTTTCATCAAAACGCTCGATAAATGTATGCCGAAAATAACACACATACTCAACAAGGGTGCCTCTTTCAAAGAGATCGGCGGGGAGAGGGAAGAGATGGTCGCTTTTTTTGACAGACAGCACGCGGATCTTGCAGGAGGATACGCGAAAGAATTTCCCGAACTGATGGTACTCATACGAACGATTATGGACATCACACTGGAGGAATGTTATCCGGTGTCGCGGTAATAAGCAGAAGGGCACCTTCCGCGCTATGCGGAAGGTGCCCTTCTGCACGTTTGTTTTATACTGCCTCTATGTCGAGAAAAGCGCGAGGGAAGAAGGCGAGGGCGAAAGCGGGGAAGCGCGCGACGCTGCCCATCGAGCACTGGAGCCACTCCTCGCTTATGGCGTTCCTGAGGAATCCGCTCGCGTGGTACAAGAGGTACGTCGAGAGGGTGTACGACACGCCCGCGACGCCTTCGTCCGTCGTCGGCCGCGCGGGACACTGCGCGCTGGAGCACTTTTACTCCGGTGCGCCGAAGGATATCGCCGTACAGAAAGGACTTGAGTATGTCCGCACCGTGGGGGATTTCGAGATCAATTTCGGAAAGGCGAAGACGCGCCGCGCGAAGAGGGAGAAACGGAAAGCGATGGAGCGGGAATACCTGCAAGCTATCTCGTATTATCTCGAGCGGCCGCCGCAGCACGACGTGCTCGGCGTGGAAGTGCGGGGCGTGGCGGAAGTTCCGGGGCTCCCGCTGCCGCTCAAAGCGGTTTCGGACTTGGTGGTGGCGTCGCGCATCGAGAAAGGCGCGGTGGACATCGTCGACCACAAATTCGTCGCCGCGTTCAGCGCGCGCGGCGCCGCAAAGACCCTTTTCGCCATCCAGGCCATTTTCAACTACTACACCGTCAAGGAGCTTTTCGGCAGGCCGGTGCGGCGCTTCATCGTCTACGAGTGCAAGAAAACGAAAAACGCGGATGGAAGCAGGCAGATGCGGCGGT
Organism: bacterium; assembly: GCA_021813835.1. Classification (GTDB taxonomy): domain Bacteria; phylum Patescibacteriota; class Minisyncoccia; order Phycocordibacterales; family Phycocordibacteraceae; genus C7867-001. Next base: position 7,951 of record JAKAJJ010000011.1, read on the forward strand.
ATGAATTGGATTTCCGCGAGCACGGGGAGGACTTCGCGGTTTTCCACCGCCTCGTGAACGATGCGACGGAGGAACTCATCCGCCGGCGCATTTACCTGCCCAACCCCTCCGATACGTTCGAGGGCGAGAATTCCTTCGACATCTACCGGCTCGGGCTCGTTGACGATTCCGCGAGCGCCTGATCGACGAGCCCCTTGAGGGCGTCGTAGGAATAGGCGCCGTCGAGGACGACGGGCGCCTCGCCGGGAGCGAGAATGAGCGAATAGGGCGTGCCATGCGCGCCCATGTCGAGGGCGTTTTGGCGGTCCGCGGCGATGCGCGCGTCGACGGAGCCGGCGGCGTTCGCGTAGCAGGAGGCGAAGGCATCGCCCGAGACGCCCGCTTCCGCGGCAAGCGCGCCGTAGCGGGCGGGGTCGACCGGCTGATTCGCGAAAAGGGCGTCGGCGAACTTCCAGAACGCGTCGTTGCCCGCGACCTGCGCGACGCACTCCGCCGCGCGCGCGCGGGCAAGCGCGTTCGGATGGATTTCCGTGAGCGGGAATTCGCGGAAGACCCAGGCGACCTGCCCGTTCGCGCCCTCGTTCGCGATGAGTTCGTGGAGCGTCCCGTCGAAGGTCTTGCAGAATTCGCAGTCGAAATCGGCATACTCGACGATCTTCACCGGCGCCGCCGGGTTGCCGAGGATGTGGTCGGACGCGCCGACCGGCCGCACGAGTTCGGGATGGCCGCCGCTTCCGGCGCCGCCGCCCGCCGTCGAAAAATATACGGCGCCGGCAACGATGATGCCGCCCGCGATGATGGCGAGGGGAACCGTGAGGGACGGCTTCATAAAGGAAGCGCGTGCGTGAGAGCCGGCGCCGCCTGCCGCTCGCCCCAGCGGGACGTGTCGATCTTCATATCGCGGACTTCGCGCAGATCCTTGTATTTCAGGAGGCCGTGCGCGCGCGCGTAATCGAACAGTTCCTTCGTGAGGCGCACATCCTCGATGCAGTACTCGCGCACTTTCTCCACGAGTCCCTGCTTCCACCATTCGACGGCCGCGAGGCCGTCGCCTTTCTTGCCCTTGCCGAGCGTCGCTTCCGCGAGCGACTGGAGCCGGATGCGCCGTCCGAGCGTCTTTTGCACTTCGGCGAGGAGGTCGAGGGAGGGAATGCGCGCGAGATCGCCGGGGTAGTAGCGGTTCAAAAGAGGTATGTCGAACGTATCGGAATTGAAGCCGACGAGGAGATCAGCATGCTCGAGGATCGGCCAGAGCTTCGGCAATTCCTCCTTCACGTACGACGTGTAGGCGTCCGTTGCGGAATCGTACACGGCGACAAGCGCGAGCTCGAGGCGGTCGAGGTTGGCGCGCGCAAGGCCGGGGAACGCATTCGCGGTCTCGATGTCGAAGACGAGGTAGCGCATGCGCTAGCTGCCGGCTTTGAGGCGCACCGGGAGCTCGGAGGCGGGGAGGGCGGCTTCCTCTCCGGTCGCGAGTGTCTTCATACGGACCGTCCCGCTCGCGGCTTCTTCCGGGCCATAGGCGGCGAAGAGCGGAATGCCGCGCTTCAGCGCGTCCCTCACCTGGTCGCCGAGCGATCGGTCGGTCAGGTTCACGAATACGCGACAGCCCTCCCCGCGCAGCGTATCGGCGAACGCCTGCGCCGCGGGAATGTCGCCTTCCCGCGGCGTCCCGAGGTAGAGCTGGGGCCGCCCGTCGGCGATGCCCGGCATCCGGTCGTGCGTTTCGAGGAAATCGGCGAGCGTGACATCCCCGAGCGCGAATCCTACGGCCGGGATAGGGTCTCCGCCGAAGAGCGCGACGAGCCGGTCGTAGCGGCCGCCGCCGAAGAGCGCGCGCGGATTCGCCGGGTTCCGGTCGTACACCTCGAAGACCATCCCGGTGTAGTAATCGAAGCCGCGCGTGATCGTCGCGTCAAAGACGGCGTTCTCCGCGCCGCGCGCTTCGAGCGTCGCGATGAAATCAAGAAGCTTCTTCTTTTCCGCCGCGACCGCCGGCGCGGCGCCGGCGTCGTCGACGAAGGCGAGCGGGTCGCGCGCCGAGAGGGAGGCGCGCTCGGCGTCGAACGCCTCGGGGGTCATTTTCGCTTTCTTGTCGAGAAGACGCAGGTAGCGGCGGCCGGCGTCGGCAGAGAGGCCGGCCGCCGCGCACGCGGCGTCGAGGAGCGGGCGCGAATTGATACGGATGACGAAATCGCTTTCGCGCGCGCCGAGGTCCGCAAGCACCGCCGCGGCGAGCCGGACGATTTCGGCGTCGGCTTCGCCCTCGGGAAGGCCGACGAGGTCGACGTCCGCCTGGTAGAACTCGCGCAGGCGCCCCTTTTGCGGCCGTTCGTAACGGAAGCGGTTGCCGATGGAGAACCAGCGCAACGGAAAAGCGAGCTCGCGGCGCTTGCCGGCGACCATGCGCGCCAATGTCGGCGTCATCTCTGGGCGGAGCGTCACCTTGCGATCGCCGCGGTCCATAAACGTATAGGTCTGTTCGTTGACGATCTCTTCGGAGGTTTTGGCCTCATAGAGCTCGGCGCGCTCCAAGGGCGACGCGTTGTACTCTTCGTAGCCCCAGAGGGCGAGCGTCCCGCGGATGCGCGCGAACATCGCCTGGAGCCGCGCCCAGCCGTCGGGATAGAAGTCGCGGACGCCCTTGTAGGGGTCGGTCGAAAGGCGCTCGGCCATACGCCCGAATTGTATCACCCGTCACACGAAATGGCATCGCGCATGGCGCCATCTCTACGGCCCCTTATCACGCAAACGACAAGATGAAGTACATCCTCGAAAAATGGCCTGGCCTAATAATTTAATGCCATTTTCGTGTGTCGGGTATCAGACGCCGCCGTCCGCCCCGTCCGCGGCCCCGGCGGCGTATTTGAGGATGACGTCGCGCATTTCCTCCGGCCGCGGGATGCCGCGCATCGAGAACTTTTCGACGGCGCCGGCGCTCTGCACGGTGATGGCTCCGATGCCGAGGAGGGAGGGGAGCGCGCCCGCGACGTCGGTCGTCACGTCCTGCACGCGGGAGAGGAGGATGCTCGAGACCTCGCGGTTCCAGTATCCGCGCTGCTTGATGTCCACGATGCGGCGGTTCGTGAGCACCCAGGCGTTCAGGAAATAGCGGGTGAAAGCGCTCCAGGCGAGCGTCCAGGTGAGGAGAAGCCATACGCCGAGCGCCGCGCGCAATAAAGGCGCGCGGTAGTCGACGAGAGGCGCGTACGGCGCGGAGTACGTCGTCAGAGCGAGGAGGCCCGGAAGCGCGAGCGGGATGACCGCGAGGATGGCGTAGGGGAGGAGTTCCGCGAGAAAGAGGAACCAGTGCTTGCGTGTCTGGAGCACGACGTGCTCGCCCGGCTCAAGTTCGAATTCTTTCATACCATTAAAGAGTGAATTAGGGACATCGTAAGTCCCTATATTCCTGAAGAAGGGAGAAAAGGGAAAGGGAATGGGAAGCGCGTTTGCTTCCGTAGCCGAAGCGGCGCAGAGCGCACAAGGCATCTTCGGCACCGGAGTACCGCCGCGCGTTTCCAAACAACGAGGAATCTCCGGCGGCCTTCATGGGAGGAACGGCAGGAAGAGCGGATTGCCGGAGAGGGCGTAGGACATGAGCGAGAGCGAGATGACCAGATGCGCCGCGATCGCGGGGAACGCGATGGCGGACGCATGGGAGTAGCGGAGCCAGTGGTAGACGGCGACGAGCGTATAGACCGCCCAGAGGGCGAAGACCGCATAGAGGAACCACTCGACGGCGGCGCCTGCCGA
>JAKAJJ010000061.1 GCA_021813835.1 bacterium
CCCTCTTGGGGGGTTCGGCTAGAGACCGATAAGGTCCCGTTTATTTCAAATGTAAATTTGATACAATCAACCCGTGATGAAACAGGGCAAAAAAATCGCCGTCGTTACCGGCGGCGCCGGTTTTATCGGGGCCCACCTGGTACGCGCGCTCTTGGAGCGGGGGTTCGCAGTAGAGGTCGTCGATTCGCTTGTCGCGGGGAAACGGGAACGCGTGCCGGAAGCGGCCGTGCTGCATGAGGTCGATGTTCAGGACACCGAAGCGCTCGCGCGTATTTTCCCCGGTGCGCAGTACGTGTTCCATCTCGCCGCCCTGCCGCGCGTTCAGTTCACGCTGGACTATCCGCACCATGCGCATGGCACGAACGTGAACGGCACGTTTTCGGTCTTGCACGCCGCGCGCGACGCGGACGTGGGCCGGGTCATCCTTTCCTCGACGAGCGCTATCTACGGCGATCGGGACGAGTCCCCGTTGCATGAAAGACTCGATGCGCGGCCGCAAAGCCCCTACGCGCTCCACAAGCTCGTGGGCGAACTCTATGCCCGCCTCTTTTCAAACGTGTACAACCTCCCGACCGTGTCGCTGCGGTACTTCAACGTGTACGGTCCGGGAGACGACCCGAACGGCCCCTACGCGCTCGTCATAACGAAGTTTTTGGAGAAACGCCGGAACGGCGAAGCGCTCACGATCACCGGCGACGGCACCCAGACGCGGGATTTCGTCCATGTGCGCGATGTCGTGCGCGCGAATCTCCTCGCGGCCGAAAGCCCGAACGTGGGCAAGGGCGAGGCGCTGAACATCGGTTCGGGCGAAAGCGCATCGGTCAACCTCATTGCCAAACTTATCGGCGGGCCGGTGAGCTACATCGAGGCGCGTCTCGAGCCGCACGATACGCTTGCCGACAGCACGCTCGCCAAAGAAATACTCGGCTGGGAGCCGACCGTCTCGCTTGAAGAGGGCATCGCGGAGTTGAAGAAGGAACTCGGCCTATGATCCTGGACGGCCGCGCGCTCGCGAAAGACATCCTGGCGCAGGCGAAAGCGCGCGCCAATGCGTTTGAGCGCGCGCCGCACATCGTCGCGATCGTAGCGAACGAAACTCCCGCGACCAGGTCATACCTGTCGATCAAAGAAAAGCGCGCCGAGGACGCGGGGTGCACGCTCGAGGTCGTCCGCCTTCCGGAAGACGTAAGCATGGCGGCGCTTCGGGATGCCGTGCTCGCCGCTCATGCCGACGCGGTTATCGTCCAGCTCCCGCTTCCGGCGCATGTTGCCACGCCGGAAGTCTGCGATGCTATACCTCTCGCGAAAGACGCCGACGTGCTCTCCGCTGCCGCGCGCGCGGAATTTGAAAGCGCGGAGGAGGCTCTTCTGCCGCCGGTGGTCGGAGCCATTCGCAAGATTCTCGAGTTCGGGAATGTGAGTGTAGCGGGGAAGCGCTCGGTGGTCATCGGCGCTGGGTTCCTCGTCGGTGCGCCGGCCGCACGGTGGTTGGGGAAACAGGGCGCCGCGGTCGAGGTCGTCACGAAAGAATCCGGAGATCTCGCCGCGGCGCTCGCCACTGCGGACATCATCGTCTCGGGCGCCGGCGCGCCGCACCTCATTACGCCCGCTATGCTCAAGGACGGCGTGGTGCTCATAGACGCCGGCACGAGCGAGTCCGGCGGCGCGATCGTGGGGGATGCCGATCCCGCGTGTGCGGAGCGATGCTCGCTTTTCACACCCGTGCCCGGCGGCGTCGGTCCGGTCGCCGTCGCGTGCCTTTTCGAGAATGCCGTCGCGCTTGCCTCCGCGCACGGGGAGACAGAAAGGACAACAAATGTATGAAGCGCGCAAGACTTCGCTTTTTTGCCATTTCGTTTATACTCCGCCCATGACTCGCTTCCGAGTGTTTGCTCTCGTTGCCCTCCTTGGGGGCCTTTTGCTCGCCTACTTCGTGTGGACGACCCAGGCGGATCCCACAAGCGCGTACCGTTTCAAGCTCGGTCTTGATCTGGCCGGCGGCACGGAGCTCGTGTACAAGGCCGACATGTCGCAAACGCCTCCGAATGAGCGCGCCGGCGCGCTCTCGGCCCTGCAGGGCGTCATTGAACGGCGCGTAAATCTTTTCGGCGTTGCGGAGCCGTTGGTGCAGACCGAAGAGGCGAACGCGCTCACGGGCACCACCGAAGACCGGCTCATCGTCGATCTGCCGGGCGTGACCAATATCAAAGCCGCTGTCGCCGCGCTCGGCCAGACGCCCACCCTCGAGTTCAAGCTCGCGACTACGACAACCGTCGGCACCACGACACAAGTGACCTATATCCCCACCGGACTCACCGGCCGGTATCTCGCGAGCGCCGCGCTTCAATTCGGATCGGGCGCGACCGCGGGGCTCGCGGCTCCGCAAGTGCTCCTCAATTTCAATAGCGCCGGCGCCGCGCTCTTTGAGAAGATCACAAGCCAGCACGTCGGGCAGACACTCGCCATTTTCCTCGACGGACAGCCGATATCCGAACCGGTCATCCAGGAAGCGATCCCGGGCGGACAAGCGACCATCACCGGCAATTTCACCGCGACCGCCGCAAGGGACTTGGTGCGTAAC
>JAKAJJ010000012.1 GCA_021813835.1 bacterium
AAGGCCAAGAGCCGTTACTACAAGCGCCGCGGCCACCGTCAACCTCTTTTGAAAGTCAAAATTGATTCAATTTCGTAACCCGCCTCCCGGGCGGCGCTACGATTGGGACTAGGTGAAAAACCTGGCACTAATCATCATATTCACTCATGCAAATAGGAAGATGGAATCATCAATCGGCAGCAAGCGGCGCGCCGCGCGGCGGGCGTTCTTTTTCCGCGCGCCCACCACGCGGAGCGCGCCGCTTTGACGAACGCGGGCGCTCTCCCGCTCGCGCGCCGGGCTACGGACCGCGCGGTAGCTTCGGCAGCCGGCCGAGCCGCGGTCCGCGCGGCGGTCGGGGCAGAGGAGGGTTCGGTACCTTCGGCGAGACGGAGGCGGAAATCGCGAAGTTCCAAAATCGCGCCGTCGTCACGACGGAAGAACCGGTATTCGTGCCGGAGCACCATTTTTCCGACTTCGAAGTGAACGAGCACCTGAAGAAGAACATCGCGGCCAAGGGCTACGTGTCCCCGACGCCCATCCAAGACAAGGCCATCCCGCACGCGCTCCTCGGGCAGGACGTGGTCGGCCTCGCCGAGACCGGTACGGGGAAGACCGCGGCTTTCCTCATTCCGCTCGTCGATAAGGTGGTGAAGCAGAAGGGCGAGCGCGTGCTCGTTATGGCGCCGACGCGCGAACTCGCCGTGCAAATCGAGAAGGAGCTCGCCGGATTCGCGAAAGGCCTCGGTTTCCGCGGCATGGTCGCGGTCGGCGGCGCGAATATCAATCCCCAGATCTCCCAGCTGCGCCACACCCCCGCGTTCGTCATCGGCACGCCGGGGCGCCTGAAGGACCTGATGGAACGGAAAGCGCTCGACCTCTCGGGTTTCGGCACCGTCGTCCTCGACGAGGCCGATCGGATGCTCGACATGGGCTTCATCGACGACATGCGCTTCATCCTGGGCTTGATGCGCGCGGAGCGCCACACGCTCTTCTTCTCGGCGACGATGGGGAAGGATATCGAGCGGCTCATCGGCGACTTCCTTTCGGATCCGGTCGTCATCTCCGTGAAAACGCGCGACACCTCGAAGAACGTCGAGCAGGACGTCGTGCGCATCCCGCGCGGCAGGGAGAAGTTCGACGTGCTCGTCGAACTTCTCCGGAACCGCGATTTCACCAAAGTGCTCGTCTTCGGGCGCACGAAGTACGGCGTGGAGAAGCTCGCGAAAGCGCTCTCGCGGGAGCGCATCTACGCCGAGAGCATCCACGGCAACAAGACCCACAGCGCGCGGATGCGCGCTTTGGAGGAGTTCAAGCGGGGGAGGGTGACGGTCCTCGTCGCGACCGACGTTGCCGCGCGCGGGCTCGACATTCCCGCCGTCTCGCACGTCATCAATTACGACCTCCCCGCCACCTACGAGGACTACATCCACCGCATCGGCCGCACCGGCCGCGCGGATATGAAAGGGAAGGCCCTCACCTTCGTCCAAGATCGCTAAATGATGGATTTACGAAATCCATCATTCCAAAACAAGATTTGTTAAGGAGTCGTTTCCATGATTGATCATATTGCACTCAAGGTGTCAGATCTTCAGAAAAGCTCTGATTTTTATGAAAAGGCTCTTGCGCCGCTCGGATACAAAAAATTCGAAGGCGATTTCGACGGCGCTGTTGGTTTCGGTGTAAGCGGTGTTGGAGATAATTCCGGACACCTCTGGCTATTTGATGAGGGTAATTTGCAGGCAATTTCCGTCGCCCATGTCGCGTTTGCAGCGAAAGACGAGGACACAGTACAAGAATTCTATAATACTGCTATTGATGCGGGAGGGATCGACAATGGCGCGCCCGGGTTGCGACCAGAGTATGGAGAAAAGTATTACGGTGCGTTTGTGGTAGATCCTGATGGGAATAATGTAGAAGCAACCTGCTGCGTCGCCTAAGTTTCTTTGCGGCCGGCGAGCGCGGCGCGGAGCGTCTCGGCGTCCGAATATTCGAGTTCGGAGCCGGTCGCGAGGCCGCGACCGAGCGTTGAAATCTTCAATGCATCGCGGTACGGCGCGAGGAGTTCCCGCACGCGGTCGGCCGTGTGCTCGCCTTCGCTCGTGGCCGAGAGCGCGAGAATGACCTCTTTCAGTCCCGATTTCAGGCGCCGTTCGACGGCGCGCATGAGCTCTTTCTCGCGGATGGCGCCCTTGCCGGAGAGGGTGAGCACGCCGCCCAGAATGAAATAGCGGCCCTGGTACGTGCCCGCGCGCTCCACGGCGGCGAGATCCTGGTCCTTCTCGACGAGCATCAGCTGCGCGGCGTTCCTTCCCGCGTCCGCGCAGTAAGCGCAGACGGCCGCCGCTCCGCCGTTGTGGAAACGGAGGCATTCCGGGCACTGGCGCACGTCCGCGCCGAGGGAGCGAATGAGCTCCGCAAGCGCCGCGCGCTCGGCGGCGGGCGCCGCGAGAAGATGAAAAACGAAGCGCTTCCCCTGGCGCGGGCCGATGCCGGGCAGGCGGGAAAACGCGGTAGCGAGTTCGTCAATGCGGTCCATAAAGATTCATGCAGTGCGCACCGCGTTCTTTATCGCCGCAGGCATACTAGAATTCTTGCGCGAGTTCGCCGTAGCCGGAGGTGTCGACCGGCTGGAAGGTGGCGCGCTTTTCGTCGAAGTACAGTTCGGCCTTGCCGGTCGGGCCGTTGCGGTGCTTCTCGACGAGCACTTCGGCGATGTTCGGACGGCTGGAGTCGGGATTGCGCTTGTCGTCGCGGTGAATGAACATCACGACGTCGGCGTCCTGTTCGATAGAGCCCGAATCGCGCAAGTCGGAAAGGCGGGGCTTGCCGCCGCGCTGCTCGACGGCGCGCGAGAGCTGGGAGAGGGCGAGGACGGGCACCTGGAGTTCCCGCGCGAGCGATTTCAGGGAACGCGAGATTTCCGTCACCTGCTGGACGAGCGAGTCGGAAGCCCTCGTCGAGGTCGGCGCCATCAGCTGGAGGTAGTCGACGATGATGAGTCCGATGCCGCGCTCGCGCTTCAAGCGCCGCGCGACGGCGCGCATCGACAGGATGTTGTTTCCCGGCTTGTCGTCGATGAAGATGGGCGCTTTCGAGAGCGACTCGAGGGCGTCGCGGATGCGCCCGAAGTCCTCCGCCTCCTTGACCTGTCCGGTGCGCAGTTTCCACGAGTTCACGAACGATTCGGCCGCGAGCATGCGGTCGATGAGCTGTTCCGCGCTCATCTCGAGCGAGAAAATGCCGACCGGCACGCCGTGGCGCACCGCGGCGTTGCGCGCGATATCGAGCGCGAGCGACGTCTTTCCCATCGACGGGCGGGCGGCGAGGATGATGAGGTCGGACGGGTGGAAGCCCGACAGGAGATTGTCGAGGGCGGAGAATCCGGACGGCACGCCGCGGATGCCGCCTTCTTTTTTCGAAAGAGCTTCGATGCGGTCCCACGCCTCATGGAGCTTATCGCCGATGGAAGTGAACTTATGCGCCGCCGAGGCGTCCCCGATGGCGTATATGTTCTTCTCGGCCTCGTCGAGCACTTCGATGGTGTCGCGCGCGTCGTCGTAGGCGGCTTCGACGATGCCGTACGCCGCCTCGATGAGGGAGCGCATCAGGTATTTGCGCGAAACGAGGTCCGCATAGTTGGCGTAGTTGCCGGGCGCGGGCGCGGAGCCGGCGAGTTCCGCGAGATACGCCCGTCCGCCCGCGTGCTCGAGAGCCCCCTGGTCGGCGAGGCGCTCGGAAAGCGTAAGGAGGTCGATGGGTTCGCCGCGCTCGGTAAGCTCGCGCATCGCGGCGAAAATGCGCCGGTGCTTTTCCGCATAGAACGAATCGGCGCGGATGAGGTCGGAGACGTCGTGAATGGCGTCCGGCTTGAGGAGAAGGGCGCCGAGGAGGGCGCGTTCGGACTCGAGGGATTGCGGAGGGACGCGGTCGATCTCGGTAGCCATCGCGCCCCATTGTATCAAACCGCCACACTAGGCGATATAGCGAAGACGCCGCGCACATCGTGCTTTAACGCCTGTCAATCAAGCGGACCCACTATCCCCAAAAGGCAATAAAGATACCGCCTTAGTGTGTCGGGTCAAAGAGAGTCCTTCGTCAACACCGGCCCTTCCGGCCCGTCGTCCACACGATATCCCCGTTCCCAGAGCTCCCCGCGCAGGCGGTCGGCTTCCGCAAAATCCTTCCCCTTCCGGGCCGCTGTGCGCCGCTCAAGGAGCTCCCGAACCTCCCGCGGCAGCTCCTCTTCGGGTATGCGCTTTGCCGCGGGCGCTGCGGCAAGCGAAAGGCCGAAGTGGGCATCGGCCTCTTCGATGAGACCCCACTTCTCCTCGGGCGTGTAGTCCTCGCTCCGGAGCGCTTCCCAGAGGATGCCGAGGGCCTGGGGCGTCGCGAGGTCGTCGCGCATCGCGATAAGGAACCGCCGGCGAGCGTCCGAAGGCGCGCCGCGCCTCCCGGATTCTTCCGCGGCCTCGCGCGCCGCATTCCAGAGGCGCTCGAGCGCGCCCGCGGCGGCGCCGAGCGCCTCCCAGGAGAAGGAGAGCGGCGTGCGGTAGTGCGCCTGCAGGAAAAAATAGCGCAGCGACAGGGGAGGGAACCCCTTGGCGCCGATGTCGGAAAGATACACTTCGTTGCCGAGCGACTTTGAGATTTTCTCCCCGCCCATCGTGAGGAAGGCGTTGTGGAGCCAATAGCGCACGAACGGCCGGCCGCTGGCCGCTTCGGACTGGGCGATCTCGTCGTTATGGTGGACCATCGCAAGGTCTTCGCCGCCGGTGTGGATGTCGATCTCCGCACCGAGGAGGGCGCGGCTCATCGCCGAACATTCGATGTGCCAGCCGGGGTTGCCGCGGCCCCAGGGGCTCTCCCACTGCTGGAGATCGCCCGGTTTTGCGGTCCGCCAGAGCGCGAAGTCCGAAGGGTGGCGCTTGCCCGCGGCCGGCGCCACCCGCGCGCCGCTTTTGAGCGCCGCGCCCGCGATGTTGCCGAGCTTCCCGTACCCGGGGAAGCGGCTCGTGTCGAAATAGAGGCCGCTCGGCAGGCGATAGGCGAATCCTTTCTCCTCGAGCGTCTTCGCGAGCGCGATCTGCTCGTCGATGTAGTCGGTCGCGCGCGGGAAGCGGATATCGTTCGTATCGACGTTGAGTTCGTGCAGATCGTCGATGAACATTTTCGTATAGCGCTTCGCGATGTCCGCAGGCGAGCGGCCTTCCCGCGCCGCGCCGAGCGCCATCTTGTCCTCGCCCTCGTCCGCGTCGCCCGTGAGGTGTCCGACGTCCGTGATGTTGATGACGCGGTGGACGCGGTATCCGGCGGCCGTGAGGACGCGCGCGAGCGTGTCGGAGAGGACGCCGGAGCGCAAATTTCCGATGTGCTGGCGGCTATAGACGGTCGGGCCGCAGGTGTACAGAAGCGCGAGGCCCGGCTTCTGCGGTATGAAAAGCTCTTTCGCTCCGGAGAGCGTGTTCGTGAGGAAGACCGGCGGCGCGAGCGGCGCCGCCGCGCGTTTCCGGAAGATGCGCGCAAGCCATTTCATCGTCAGGAAAGCCAGCGCTTATGGGCGAAATACACGAGCATGCAGCCGACCGCGCCGAGCATTATCGCCATAACGATCAAAAACGCGTTCGGGTTCTCCTCGAGCGGCGTGCCCGGCATATGCATGCCGAAAACGAAGGCGATGAGCTCGAGGGGGAGCACGACGACCGTGATGACGGTGAGCGTTTTTATGATCTCGTTCTGGCGCGTCTCGAGGAGCGCGCTGTTGGTCTCCCGCAGCTCGCTCGCGACGGCGCGGTGCGTGCGGACGAGGTGCGCGATCTGCCCGCGCTCCGCGCCGATGCGCGCGGCGCGCTCGGCGAACGACGGGCCGAAAAAATCACGCTCGACGAGCGTCTTGAGGAAGCGGGACAAGGGCTCTTCCTGGTTCGCGAGCGCCGCCTCAAGATGGAGGAATTCCCGGCTAACGGCCGAAATGTCGCGGACGGTCGCGCGCTCGCGGCCGTCGAACATTTCCCGTTCGACGCGTCCGAGCGTGTCGACGCTGTGGTTCATATGGTCGCGCACCGACGTGTAGAGGTGCGCGAACAGGATTTCAAGAAGCGCATCGGTCGTGAGGAGCGCGTCGTCGGCGACGATGGTCTCGGCCTCGAGAATTTTCTTCAGCCGGTAGAGCGACGCGATCATTTCGTAGCGCACCGTGAGGATGAAATCGCTTCCGACGACGAAATCTATTTCCTGGCTTTTCGTCTCGCCGTGCGCGGCGCCGTGCGCGGGGAAATGGAGCACGAGAAGCGCGCCGCCCGCGCCGCCCGCGACGAGCGGGCTCGGGGTGGGGGAGAGGAGCTCCGCTTCGATGCGGGCGCCGAGCCCGAACTCGCGTACGGCGTCCCGGATCTCGTCCTCGGTCGGCTCTTCGATATCGACCCACACGCCGCCCCGATGCTCGTAGCGGAATACCATAGGCGTAGGATAGCATACGCATCCGCGCCGGCCGGCCGCATGTGCTACACTCTGCGGATGGAATTTCCGGAAACGCGCGGGACCGGCCGCCGCAGGGGGCGAAGCATCGCGCTCCGCGGCATCTCCTTCGCGCTCGTCGCCGTGCTCGCGTTCGGCGCCGGACTCGCCATCGGTTCGAGCGGCTCTCCGGCCGCCGTGGTGAGCCGTATCCCGCTCATCGGCGACGGCCTCGACGCGACGCCGGACCCGAACGTCGACCTCGCCGATTTCTGGAAGGCGTGGAACGCGCTTAAGGAGAACTACGTCATCACGCACGCCTCGTCGACCCTGCCGACGGCGAAGGATAGGGTCTTCGGCGCCATCCAGGGCCTCGCGAATTCGTACGGCGATCCGTATACGGTGTTCTTCCCGCCGGAAGAAGCGAAGGCGTTTTCCGACAACATTTCGGGCACGTTCGCGGGCGTCGGGATGGAAATCGACGTGAAGAACGGCGTCCTCACCGTTATCGCGCCCCTCAAGGGTACGCCCGCGGAGATGGCCGGCATCAAGGCGGGCGATCAGATCGCCGCCATCGACGGCAAGCCGACCGACGGCGTCCCGGTCGACGAGGCGGTGAATGAGATCCGCGGCCCGGCCGGAACGACGGTCACGCTTTCCCTCGTCCGGAACGGAAAAGCGTTCGACGTCAAAGTGATGCGCGCCGCCATCCAGGTGCCCGAGACCGATGACGGCCTCGACGCCTCGAGCGGCGTCTACCACATCGCCCTGTACGAATTCACGGAAAATTCTGCCGGTCTCTTCGACCAGGCCTTCGCGCGCTTCCTGGCCTCGGGCTCGAAGAAGCTCGTCATCGACTTGCGCGGCGATCCGGGCGGCTACCTCGACGCGGCCGTCGACATCGCAAGCCACTTCCTGCCGAAGGGAGCGACGGTCGTGACCGAGGACTTCGGCGGCAAGCAGCAGAACGACGTGCACACGAGCTTGGGGTATGACGACGTGCCGCCCGGAACGAAGGTCGTGGTGCTCATCGACGGCGGCTCCGCGTCCGCTTCCGAGATCCTCGCCGGCGCACTGCAGGACCACCATGCGGCGACGCTTATCGGCACGCGTTCCTTCGGCAAGGGTTCGGTGCAGGAACTCATCTCGCTCGGCGGCGGCGCGCTGAAGGTGACGGTGGCGCGCTGGATCACGCCCGCCGGCCACTGGATCATGGGCAACGGCATTACGCCGGACATCGTCGTACCCTTTACGCAAGCGGACGCGACCGCGGGGAAGGACCCCCAGATGGCGCGCGCCGTGCGGTTTTTGACGACGGGGAAATAATCAGCTAGGGTGGCTTCGTATGAAAATCATCTTGACGAAAGACGTGAAGGGGATCGGGCATATGCACGACGCGGTCGATGCCGCGGACGGCTACGCGCTCAACTACCTCATTCCGCGGAATCTCGCGGTCGCGGCGACGCCCTCAGCGCGCACGGAAGCGGAGGCGCGCCGGAAGCAGGCACGCGCGCGCAAAGAGCTCGATGAGAAACTTCTCGCGCAAAACATAGCCGCGCTCGCCGAAGCCCGCCTCGTCGTCCGCGCGAGGGCGAACGAAAAGGGGCACCTGTATGACGCGGTGGGGGAGCCGGAGATCCGCAAAGCGGCGGCGGAGTCCCGTATCGACCTCCCCGAAGGCGCCCTTAAGCTCGAGAAGCCGCTCAAGGAGCTCGGAACCTTCGCCATCCCCGTTTCCGCAGGCGAAGCGTTCGGGACGGTCTCGGTCACGGTTGAAGCGGCGGGCTAGAGCATGTCTGAAAACCTCCCCGCCTGCACTGTCGTTTTTTTTGGCCTGCGGCGCGCTCGCTTCGTCCTCGCTGTACGTACAGTACGGTTCGGACTCCAGTTCGGCGCCTCGGCGCAAAAACCGGCAGTTCGGCTTGGGTGCCGCGGGTTTTCAGACATGCTCTAAGAATCGCTGAACGCGGTATATAAAACGCGCGCGGCGCCTCCGCGGGCGCCGCGCGTTTCCCGCGCTTAGCCGATGACGTCGACGACTTTCTTCAGGGCGACGCGCCCGTTGAAGCTCGTCTTGCGCTTCGTGCGGAAGGCCACCGTGCCGTTCGCGACGGCGAAGAGCGTGTGGTCGCGGCCGACCTTCACGTTCTTCCCGGCTTCTATTTTCGTGCCGCGCTGGCGGACGATCACCATCCCCGGCCGCGCGGAGGCGCCCTGCGCGAGCTTCACCCCGAGGTATTTCGGGTTCGAATCGCGCAGGTTCCTGGTCGAGCCGCCGGCTTTAGTCGAGGCCATGGTGCTATAGTGAGTTCCGATGACTATAGCAGAGATGCGCGAAAAGTGCAAAGCGGCCGGCGCCCGCGTCCCGCGGGACGTCCGCGTCGTGTCGGTGCTCGTTCTCGTGGCGCTCGCCGCTTTCGGCCTCGGCTACCGGGCGGGCATAGACGCGGGGCAGGGGACTCCCCTGTCGATCGATTCCTCGCCTCTCGCCGCCTCGACTTCGGGAAGCGTCGTCGCGTCCCGGAGCGGAACGAAGTACTACCTGCCGTGGTGCGCGGGCGCCGCGCGGATCGCGGACGCGAATAAGGTATGGTTTCCGTCCGCCGCGCTCGCGCGCGCGCAGGGCTATTCTCCCGCCGCGAATTGCGCGGGTTTGTGATCTGCTACTATTTCGCGTATGAACGAGGATCTGACGCGCGACACTCCCGCCGTGCACGGCGCCTCCGGCGAAACACCCCTCCCCGAAACGGCCGAGCGGCTCGCGCAAGCCATTCACGAAGGGCGCCGCGGGATGCCCGGGGAGCGGCCTCTGCTCGTCTGCAAGCCGAACAAGATAGAATCGTGGCGCATATTCAAGATAATGTCGGAATTCGTGGAGGGATTCGACATCATCCGCCGCTACGGGCTCGCAGCGACGTTTTTCGGCAGCGCCCGTGCTTCTTTTGAAGACGAGATTTACAAGGATGCGACCGACCTCGCCGCCCGGCTCGCGAAAAAGGGCTTCGCCATCGTCACGGGCGGAAGCTCCGGCGTGATGCAGGCCGCCAATCGCGGCGCGTTCGAAGTCGGCGGCTCGTCGGTGGGACTCAACATCACCCTCCCGGACACCCAGCCCTACAACCCGTACCTGACCGACCGGTTCGGGTTCGACCATTTCTTCGTCCGGAAGGTGATGCTTACCTACGCTTCCGAGGTGTACGTCTATTTTCCGGGCGGGTTCGGCACCCTCGACGAATTTTTCGAGATCGTGACGCTCGTGCAGACCAAGAAGATCCGCTCCGTCCCCATCGTCCTGTTCGGGAAGGCGTATTGGGAACCGCTTTTCGCGTTCATCGAAACGACGCTCTACGAGAAGCACAAGGCCATCGACAAGGAGGATATGGCGCTCTATGCTCTCGTCGACTCGGTCGACGAGGCCTACGCCTACATCATCGAGCACGTCTCGTGCTGACGTATGGCGGGACTCGACTACAGCCAAAAACGCCTGCTCGGAAACGTGCTGCGGAGCCGCCGGACGGATGTCCGGACGCGCCGCTTGCAGTTCTACGCCGTCCTCACCGGATTCCTTTCGCTCCTCGTCTCGCTCGCATCCCTCGCCGCATGGATCTTGAAGTAGGGAAGGCGCTGTGGGTAAACCCCGCCGCGCCATGCGGCCCGTGGTATCGTTCTCGCATGGCGGGCAAGAAACGGCAATTCGTCCAAAACCTCGAGATCTACGCGTTCTGGACCGGATTTATGAGCACGATCATCAGCTTGCTCCAAGTCGTCATCATCGCGCTGAAGAAGTAGCCGGGGCAGCGGGGGATGGCTCCCTTTCCCTGCATAGGAATATTTCGCACAATATATCTTTTGCGAAAAAGTCCGGCCGCAGTCCCGCTCACGCCGCCGTCGAGCTCGCCGTTCCAAGCTGCTGGATATAGCCCGGGACGTGGTTCAGAAGCCAGTGCACGCCCGTGATGACGAGATACGCGAGGTAGGCGAGGTTCTGCTGTCCGGCGGGAGAGTTCACGATGCTCTGGATGGAGATGCCGAAATAGGACAGCGCGAGGAAGAGGACGAAGAGCCAGAAGAGGAGCTTCAGCATAGGTGTTAGCGTAGCATACGCCGCCGCGGCTCCCCGGTAAAATCTCGGCTCGCCGAGCGGGCGGCGCAGCGCACCGCTTTTAGGCAAGTATCACAAATACGAAAGCGGGTTCAGGTATGCGGAGAGCGTCGCGACCGGCATCTTCGCGTCGGCGCAGCCGAGGGTAGCGCCGCGGAACTGGCGCAGGGTCATGATCTCGGTACCCTCCGTCGCATAGACGCCGAAATGGAGGTGCGGCCCGGTCGCATAGCCGGTCATTCCCGAAAGCCCGATGACCTGTCCGGTGGCGACGCGCTGCCCTTTCGCCACGTCGATTTCGGAAAGGTGCGCGTACATCGTGTTCAAGCCGTTGCCGTGGACGATCATCACCCATTTCCCGAAGGAATAGCACTGGCGGCCATTCCCGTCATGCACGAGGTCGGTGTCGCCGGTGTCGAGGACGACGCCCGCGAGCGCCGCCTCGACCGGCGTGCCGATGGGCGCCGCGATGTCGATGCCGTCATGGCCGTGGCCGCTGTAGATCTGCGGATTCGCGGTCGCGAACGGCGTATTGCCGAAGTACTGCGTGATGCAGAACAGATTGCCGAAAACGCTCCGGCGCTGCGTGCAGTTGAACATAAACGCCGGCGAAAAGGGCCAGGAAAGGACGCCCGTCCCGACTTTCGGGAGGAGATTCGGGTGGACGATGAGATCCAGCTGGCTCTGGAGGTTGACGAGCTCCGCCTCGAACGATTTCTCCGACGCC
>JAKAJJ010000013.1 GCA_021813835.1 bacterium
CTCTCGCACGCGCTGGAGCGCGTGCGAGAGCGGCACCGCCGCGAGCGCGGACGCCGTCGGAAACCGCGCCAGGAAATCCCGATACAGCGGAATGACGCGCTCCACGGAGGTCTGCTGGAGCATCACTTCCGACACGAGAATGCGCCACGGTGAGCGCGTACGCCGCCACGGCAAGCCGTGGCGGCCGCGCATGCGGTAGTGGCGCCATACGGTGCGCCGGAATCGCTTTACTGCGGAAGACGGCATATCGTGAGAAAGGGCTCTCGGAGCGCGGCGGCGCGAGAGCGAGGCGATTTTTCAGCAGAAAAATACGCCGTACCGATCGAGCAGTATGCCAGATGGAGCGCGTTACAGTTCATAGATCACGTCCTTGCGCTCGACGACGATCTTCCATCCGCGCCGCCGCGCGTGCGTGAGGAGTTTCTGGTCGGGGTTGAACGCGATCGGCGTCTCCACCATCTCGAGCATCGGAATATCGCTCTCCGTATCGCCGACGCCGACGGAGCCCCCGAGAGCGAGGTTCTCCTTGCGCACGGCGCGGCGGAGCACGGCGGCCTTGTTCAGGATGAGGTCCCGGTCTTCTATCTCGCCCGTGAAGCGGTTTTCGGGACCCGTGGCGTAGAAGATGCCGTAGGTCTTGTCGAATCCGGCTTCATAGCCGAAACCGTCGACGATGAATTTCGGCGAATGCGAGATGGCGAGCAGGAAGTGGCCCTCCCGCTTCAATTTCTTCACGAGGTCGCGCGTATAGCGGTACACGCGGCTGCGCATTTCCTCGATCACTTCTCCCGCCGCGTTCGCGACGTCCTCGAACGGAGCGCCCTTCAGTTGTTTTTCAAATTCCGCGACGACGCTCTGGATGTACGCGGCATAGTCGCCTTCGCGGTCGAGCCATTTCACGCGATCCTCCGCGTATGCGGCGCGCGCCGCTTCCGGGAAAATCCCTTTTTCGACGAGGCGTTCGACGAGCTCGACGAGAAGCGAGGAGCGGAAAATGGTCCCGTCGATATCGAATACGGCGACGCGGCGTTTCTCCATACCCCTATCGTATCTCATTTCGCTTTCGGCCACCGCGCCGCCGCCGCGGGCCATATTTTCGTAAGCGGGTGGCTGGCGCAGTCGTGCGGGCGGGCGGGACAGACGTACCGGCCGTAGAGCACGAGGCCGTTATTCACGTACTTCCAATCCTTCTTCGGAACGAGCTCTTCCAGGTCTTTCGAGATTCTCGTGAGATTGTCGTTATCCGTGAGGTCAAACCGCTTCGCGAAACGCTTCACGTGGGTATCGGTCGCGATTCCCTCCCAGATACCGAAGAGTTCGCCGAGGATGACGTGCGCGGTTTTGTAGCCCACGCCCGGCAAGGCGACGAGCGCGCGCTCCGTCCGCGGTACCCGCCCGCCGAAATCCTTTTCGACGGCCCGCGCCGCGGCGATGATCGCTTTGGCCTTGTTCCGGAAGAACGGGACGGAGGAGATCTCCTTCGTGAACGCCGCCGGATCCGCACGCGCGAAATCCGCGGGCGTCCCGTACTTCTTGAACAACGTCGCGGTGAGCTTGTTGACCGCCTTGTCCGTGCACTGCGCCGAAAGGATGACGGCGACGACGAACTGGAACGGCGTCCGGTGCGCGAGTTCGCTCGCGGGCTCCGGATACGCCTTCCTCAGATACGCGACGATGCGCGCCGCGCGGCGGCGCCGTTCGGCAAACGTCGCATCGCGCCGCATAGGCAGGTCATTCGCGCGGAAACGCGAAATGAAAAAGGAACAGAAGGAGCGCGCCGGCGGCGAACGTCGTCCCGCAGAGGAGGATAAGGGGGCCGATGACGGGGACGAGCGCGACGAGCGAGAGCGCGAGCATGCCGATGACGCCGTCGCTCCAGCGTACCCGCGCGCGGCCCGCGATGCGGCGCGCGAGGATGCCGCCCGCGAGAATGCCCGCGTACGCGAACGCGAGGAGGAGGAGGAGCGCGTAGGAGACGAGAAGAACGAGCGCGAGGCCGATGCCGACGAAGGTCAGCGCGAGCAGGACGAGAAGTATCGGCGTCGCGGCGAGAAAGGCGAATCCGAGAAGCATCGTGAGGAGGATGCCGCGGGTGCGTTCCGTAAAGAACCGTTCGGTCATTTTTTCCGCGAGCCGCGGGAACAGGCCGGCGAGGAGCCCGGCGAGAATGAGCGCGCCCAGGATGCGGACGAGAAGGAAGATGCCGATGCCGACGACGGCGAGCAGGCGGGAGGCGTCCGCGCTCGGCAGGTACGACGCGTTCCGGTACGTTACGCCGCCCCCGATCGTCGCGGACGGGGGGATGACCGCCGGTTCGGGCGCTTCGTAGGTGAGCGAGCCGCGGATCGTGGTGCTCGCGGAAAGAGCGAGACGCCCGGTCGCAACGACCGTCACGCTGCCCGCGAAATCGCCGCCGAGAGCGACGTTATTGCCGTAGATCGTGACCGGACCCGCCGCGCCGCCTGCGAGCGTCGCATCGGCGGCGAGAATGAAGACGCTCCCGCCCACGCGGCCGCGGGCGCTTACCGAATAGCCGGCGGCGACGAGGTCGCCGCCGACCGGCGCTTCGATGCTTACGCTCCCGCCCGCCGCGCGCACGTCGCCCGCAACGCGTGCGCGCGAACTTAGGGAACCGCCGGCGAGGAGCTCGTCCCCGGCGACCGGTCCGGCCGCGACGATCGAGCCGCCGACGGCCGAAAGGTCGCCGGCCACCGGCGCCGTGAGAACAACCGACGCGCCTGCCGCATACGCGTTCCCCGGCGAGGAGCTCGCCGAGAAGAGGGATCGCGCGGCGGAGAAGGAAGCCGCGGGAGACGCGGCGAGCGCCGCCGCCGGGAGGGAAAAGAGGATGAGGAGGACGGCGGCGCGATTCATAAGGAGCCGCTACGCCGCGGGAGGCATCGGCAGGGGCGGCGGGAGCGGCCGCGCCGCGCGAACGGGCTCGATGAGCCCCGCCAGAATGAGTATGAGGAGGGTGATGAGCGCGGAGGCGAGGCAGTAGACGCAGAGCGCGCCGATGAGGAATATCTGTATGAGCGTAAAGACGAGCGAAGCGAGGACGCCGAGAAGGGCCGCCCCCTGCAGGAGCCGCCGCAGGAGCCGGTCGAAGACGACGAGCTCGAGCGCGGCGAGGACGAAGATGACGCCGTAGAAAAGAATGCCGTATTCGGCGAGCGGGATGCCGAAGAGATGCGAGTAGGGGCTCTGGGCGACGGTATTGCAGCCGGAAAGGTATTCGATGTTGCAGAGGAGCGGTTCGCCGCTCGCTTCGTGCTGCGCAAGGTACGCGGCATCGGCGATTCCGCCGAACGCAAGGAGAAGGATGAGGACGACGCCCGCGCGTTTCATACCCCCTAGGATACGCGCTCCGGGTACGCTGCGCAAACGGAAAGCAAGCCGCCCCGCGAGATAGGCGAAACCGCCGTCTCGCGGGGCGGTTCAAGACGCGATTACCGCATCGGCTGTTGCGGGGGCGGTGCGGACTGCGGGGGGAGAGCGGCGCCCGCGCCTTCCCTGCCGTACATCCCGGCGACGAAGACGGCGATGCCGGCGACGAGGTTGAGCCAATTGGTCGCGCCGTTCGCGTAGGCGATGCCGAGCACGGTACCGCCGGCCGAGGGCACCGTGAAGGCGCCGATGAAGCCGAGGAGGAACAGGATCGCGCCGACGATTTTCAGCCAGAGCGCGGAATTCCCGCCGGACCGCAGGGCGACAATGATGAGGAGCGCGCCCAGAATTATGAAGATGACGGAGAACATCGCATCGGTAGCGAACAGGGCTCCGGCGCCGATGAGCGGGTTGTTCACGAACCCGAGGAGGCCGAGGAGAATGAGGATGATGCCGAAAATGAAAGCTAGCGTTTTCGCCATATAAGCCGTTAGGGCTGCTAAAGCGGCCCGCGAAGCCGGGGCGCTGCCCGTCATGATACCCTTTCCGGGAACCGAGGGGATTTTCGGACGCCGTCCGTGTGCATAACGGCTGCCGCAGAAAAATGCAGGCAGCTCCGCGGCGCCTCTGAGAACGGAATACCGCGCTCGCTAGCGGTACGCCGAAACGGCTATAAGCCGGCCTCTTCAAGCGTGCGGAGCTGCTGGTAAGGACGGATGCCCTTACATTCTTCACTACGCGCCGCCGGCGCGCTTCTTTCACTGGTCGATGAGATCGCCGCGAGGGGGGACGGCACGGGCTCGGGCTGGGCGCCGCGAATCTCCCACGGGAATACGAAGCAGGCGTGGAACACGGAACTCGTCGCTGCCGCGGGAACGCCGACGACGCGCACGATGCCGCCGCGCGCGACGACGGTGAGGTCGGGAGCGGAGAGGTCGCTGCCGTCGACGCGCCACACGCCTCCCGCGAAATCGCGCAGGGTGAACGACGAGATGCCGGGCGCGACCGACACCACGCTGCCGCCGAGAAGCCCCCTTTCCGGCGCGAGCCACCACGAACGCTCCGCGACGAGGATGGGGCGATAGAACGGCGGATGGTCGCCGACCGCTTCTTCGAGTTCGCCGCCCAGTCCGAAGGCGTAGAGCGCGCTCCCGAGCGCGACGGACGTGATGACGGCGCCGAACGCGATGAGCGCGAGCGGGTAGCGGTATCCGCGGTTCGTCCTGCGGATATTCGCGTACCCGATGAGGACGAAGAGCGCGAGCGCGAGCGCCCACAGGAACGGCGCGGCGGAAAGGAGGAACGTCAGGAAATCGGGGTGCGTCGCGACGGCGAGGCGCCAGCCGGCATTCTCGACTTCGAACAGCGCCGCGGAGAACGCGAACGCGCCGAGCGCGACGGCGAGCGCGCCGAGCGTCCAGAAAAAGTAGTTCTTGAATATGAACTCCCAGCGCGGGCGCGGCACGATGCGGTCGCGCGCGATGCGCGCGAGGACGCGCGCGGCAAGGGTGGTCGTCGGCTGTTCGGGGGCGGTCATAGCGAAAAAGAGTCGGGGAACCGGGCGCGCAAAACGCGCTTCGCGCGGTAGAGGAGCGTCGAAACAGTCCCGACCGGCACTTCCAGGATATCGGAGATCTCGGAGTAGGAGCGGCCTTCGAAGAACCGCAGGGCGAGCACGTCGCGATATGCGCTCGGCACGGCCGCGAGCGCCTTCGCGAGCTCGCCCTGCGAAAGCCGCGATTCGGCGAGCGCCGCGGGATCCGCCCCCTCGTCGGCGAGTTCCGTGATGAGCGCGTCGCCCTCCCCGTCGAGGATGACCTGCGGCCGCGCGCGCTTCGCGCGGAAGAAGCTCATCGCCTCGTTATGCGCGATGCGGTACATCCACGAGGAGAAGGCGAGCGCCGGGTCGAAGCTGTTCAAGTTCATATAGGCCTTGATGAATGCGTTCTGCAGGATATCCTCGCGGTCTTCGCGCACGCCGACGCCGAGCCGCTCGAGGTAGCGGGCAAGCTTCGCCTCGTAGCGTTCGATGAGAAGCGCGAAAGCTTCTTTATCGGAAAGCGCGCGGCGGGCGATTTCTTCATCGGTCAATTCGGGCGGCATCCGCATATTCTAATACGCTTTCCGCGGGCCGCCTGTTTCCGGGGGCGATTCTTTGCTAGAATAACGGGTATCGCTATGTCCTTCTCGCTCTGGTTCTCCCACCTCATCGGAGGTGCGGGCGGCAGCACGGCGCTTCTCGCGCTCGTCATCGTCCTCGGCACGTTCGTGCTCGAAGACCCGACCACCGTCATCGTCGGGGTGCTCGCCTCCGACGGCGTCATCCCCGTCCCGCTCGCGCTCCTCGCGCTCTACGGCGGCATCGTGGTCGGCGACCTCGGGCTCTACCTCCTCGGCCGGCTCGCAAGCACGCACCCGCGGCTCGCGCGGTACGTCGACCACGATTTCGTCGCGCCTCTGCGCGCCTGGCTCGAGAGCCGCTACGTGCTTACGATCTTCTCGGCACGCTTCATCCCCGGCTCGCGGCTTCCCACCTACACCGCGAGCGGCTTTTTCCGCTCGCCGCTGTCGACGTTCGTCCTCACCGCGCTCGTCGCGACGTCGATATGGACGACCCTCCTCTTCAGCGCCGCCTACTGGTTCGGGAACCTCACGACCGAATGGGTCGGGCCGGCGCGCTGGGGCATCGCCATCGGATGCGTCGCCCTCCTCTTCCTCCTCGCCCGCCGCAACCTCCTCAAGCAGCGGAGGGCGTAGGGGGCGCTCCGTAGCGCCGGCGGTACTCGTACGCCGTCAGGACGAGGAGCGCGAAATCGAACGCCGCGAGGATCTGGAGGAGGGTCTCGTGCCGCAGGAACCCGCGGTATCCTTCATACGTTCCGAAGAGAAGGAGCGCGAGCATAAAGAGCGGATACGCGATGCGCTTTTTCGCGAAGATGCCGATGACGAGGGCAACCTTGATCGCGCCGTGGAGCACGAGGTAGAGCGTGATGAGGAGGTGATTGCTCACCGAGAACGATTGCGCGGCGCTCCGGAGAAACTGCGCGACCGGGTCGCCCGGATCCTGCGCGAGCTCGCCCGCCGTCGCGAACTCCACGAGACGCACGACGAACGCAGGCGGCACGAGAGAGACGAGGAATCCGCCGGCGACTTCGAGCGCCCCGTCGATGGCCTTGAGGACGAGCGCGAGGTCGAACGCCCAGAGGATGTCGCGCTCGGTCCTCGCGGCGGACGCCGATTCCGGCTGCTGCATACCGTCCAGCGTATCACGAGGCGCGCGAAGCCGCGCGCCTCCCGGCGTCGCCGCGAAAAATTTCAGCGCTTCGCCCGCGCGGCGAGCGCGGCGAGCGCGCTTGCGAGGAGTTCCTTCGTCGACGCGTTCGTGAGGTTCCCCGCTTCGTCGAAGGTCTCGCCCGAAGGGCCGAGGTAGAGTTCGGGCTGGCCGAGAACGTCGGCGTCGAGGTACGCGAGGATCTGCTTCAGGTGGCTCTGGGCGACGGCCGTGCCGATTTTTCCGACGGACACGCCCGCGACGAGGACGGGTTTCCCCGCGAATGAATTCTTGCCGTACGGCCGGCTCGCCCAGTCGATCGCGTTTTTGAGGACGCCGGGGAGAGAGCGGTTATATTCCGGGGTCGCGATGATGACGCCGTCCGCGGCGGCGATCGCGTCCTTGAGCGCCTGCGCGGGCGCCGGGAATGACGCCTCGAGATCGCTGTTGTAGAGCGGCAGGGAGCCGATAGCGGCGGCGGTGATGGTCATATCCGCCGGCGCGGCCGCCTGAAACGCGCGCACAAGCGCGGTATTGAACGAGTCCTTTCTCAAGCTTCCCGAAATAGCGACGATTTTCATCGTGTTGAAATTATTTGCGTACCCAAGGATCCTATCCTACCAGGAACGACGGGCGGATGTGGATAAGTGAGTATACTGGATGCATGCGACAAAAACTCATCCGTGCGGGCATGGCGCTTGCACTCGCGCTCGCCTCCGGCGGAGCGGGATATTCCGCAGGCGGAAGTGGCGCTGCGGCTGTAGCCGTTTCAATCCCCGCACAGACAGTAACCGCCCCGCTCGCCGGGTCCGTCCGCGTCGTGTACAGCCTGGACCAGAAGCAGAACGACAAAGAGATCATCGCGCTCATTGACGGCGCGAAGACGCATATTTATTTCGCCATGTACGAATTCACGCTGAAAGATGTCGCCGACGCGCTTGTCGCCGCGAAGAAACGCGGCGTGGACGTGCGCGGACTCGCGGACGCCGGGGAGAGCGCGAACAGTTACGACAAGCCCATCATCGCCGAACTCGCGTCCGCCGGCATTCCGGTGGAAACCGAAAAGCATGCGGACGGGAACGGCATTATGCATATCAAAGCGCTCGTGACCGACTCGGCGTACGCCGCCGGCAGCTACAATTGGACCGGCTCGGCGACCACCGAGAACGACGAGATATTGGAAATCGGCACCGACCCGGGCCTCCGGCAGGCGTACGAGAACATTCTAAGAAAATTGCTGGCCGCCTACAAAGGCACCAGCGCGGCCGCGGGAGCGGCTGCGCCCGTTTCCGCCGGCACCGTCGACTATGCGGAAGCCCCCGCGCACGTGGGCGAGTACGCCTCCGTGCGCGGGACGCTGGTCGACGCCTACATCTCGGCCTCCGGAACCGTCTTCCTGGACTTCTGCACGACCTACAAGACCTGCCCGTTTTCGGGCGTCATCTTCGCCGACGACGCGAAAAGGTTCGGCGACCTCTCCCGCCTCGCCGGCCGGACGATCACGCTCACCGGCACCCTCTCCTCGTACCAAGGAAAGGCGGAGATCATCCTCAGCGAGCCGAGCCAGTTGGCGGCGCCGTGACGCCGCCGTGCGCCCTTCCTCATTTCCGCGTTTCCTGCTATAGTTGCGCCACCTCCAGTGATTACTGAACGACTCCGCATCAATACCGAGATCCGCGCGCGCGAGATGCGCGTCATCGGCGCAAACGGCGAAAACCTCGGCATCCTCGCCTTCGCCGCCGCGCTTGCGGCGGCGAAGGCGGCCGGCCTCGACCTCATCGAAATATCGCCCACGGCCGTGCCGCCCGTTGCGCGAATCGCCGATTATGGTAAATTCGAATACGAGCGAAGCAAGAAGGAAAAGGCCGTCAAGGCCAAAGCCAAGGTCTCGGAAACCAAGGAAGTCCAGATAAAGGTCGGCACCGGAGAGCACGATATGCTCCTCAAGGCCAGAAAGGCCGCCGAGTGGCTCGCCGAAGGGCACCGGGTACGCGCCGAGCTTTTCCTCAAGGGCCGCTACAAGGGAATGGACGAGGCGTTCCTCAAAGACCGCCTTCAGAAGTTCCTCGCGCGCATCCCCTACGCCTTCAAGGTCGCCGAGCCGATCGCGAAGAGCCCGAAGGGGTTCGCGGGGGTCATCGAGCGCGATCTCGCCGGGCAGCAAAAGCGCGAAAAAGAGCAGAAACAAAACAATGAAAACCAATAAATCGTATACGAAGCGGATCCGGGTCACGCGCACGGGCAAGCTCGTGGCGCGCAAGCCCGGGCAGAATCATTTCAATGCGAAGCAGTCGGGCGGCCAGCGCCGCGCGAAACGCCGCGCGGTATCGCTCGCCCTGTCGGCGCGCGTCCGCCGCCGCTTCCTTCCGGGCGCGTAATTAATTCCGTAATCATTTCCGTATGGCACGAGTCAAGGGGGGCGTGATGGCGCAGAAGCGCCGCAAAAATGTTCTCGCGCGGGCGAAGGGCTACCGCTACGGGCGCTCGAAGAAGGAGCGCTACGCGCATGAAGCGCTTCTGCGCGCGGGCAAGTACGCGTTCGCCCACCGCCGCGACAAGAAAAACGATTTCCGCTCGCTCTGGATCGTGCGGCTGAACGCCGCCGTCCGCGGCAGCGGACACCGCTCGTACTCCACGTTCATCAGCACGCTCAAGAAAAACGGCGTCGCGCTCGACCGCAAGGTCCTCGCGACCTTCGCCGCCGAGCATCCCGAGATCTTCGCCCGCATCGCAAAGAAAGTCGTCTAAACAAAACGAAACCGCCCCAAAAGGGGGCGGTTTCGTTTTGCTGTCACGTGAAATATCAAATTAATACTACGGTCGTATATAACTTTTGATATACTCCCAGGCTATTATCTTAGGCTTATTTCAGGCCGAAATGGGCGCGCAGATGCTTATCATTTTCTATATGCTCCACAACCATATACAGAATGGCTGAGCCAATTTTCAATTCCGCTTTCACTAATGAAACGAAATCCTCACAATCGTAGGGGAAAACCCAGACGCTGTCCTGAAGCCGTACAAAGCCCGTTTCTTGCATCAAGCTCCTCAATCGATCTCGCGTTCGGCGACGACGTTCGGGTATGTCGAAAATGACCACGCGCCACCTGCCATTCCATCGTCTTTTCTTAGTGCCGCTTAACTTCGCCTTTTCTTGCTCAAACACAAGCATTTTGCGGCCCGACTCGGTAATTTTGGCGTACTGTTTGCCGTCGCGTTTTCCAAAAACGATATGTCCCTGAGCGGCCAACCGCCCCAGTGCCGTCCGATATTGATACCGTAGCTGTGCCCGTTTTACACTCGGCAGTTTTACAAGAGCCGCCGGGGCATTCGGGGCCACGGCCGCAACAAGAGCCACGCCGGTAAGCGCGACGGCGGCAAGCAATGCGTGTTGCACATTGGTATACACACGCTTCTTTCTTGCTTCAGCTTCTACTTTCCCCATATCAAAAGTATATCACGGCCGTAGTTATATTTTGATATGCATCCTGAAGCGTGCGGACGCTACGCGGAAGCTCTTTTGACTGAGTCTTTGGAGATCTCCCAGGTCTGCCCTTCGTCGGGGACGACGGCACGCGCGCCGAGGTAGTCGTGGATGCGCTGGGCGAGGAAGCGCTCGGCCGCGGGCTCGCCGAGCGCCGTGAAAATAACCTTGGTCCGAGGTGCAGAAGGTGCCCTTCCGTACAGCGGAAGGGCACCTTCTGCATTAAGACACGCTTCGGCAAAGCGCAGGAGCTCGTCGCGGTCGGCGTGGCCGGACCAGCCGTCCAGAATCGCTACGTGCGCGCGGATGCGCACCTCCTCTCCGCCGAGGCGCACCGCGGGCGCGCCTTCGGCCATACGCCGTCCGGGCGAGCCCGGCGCCTGATAGCCCACAATGAGAAGCGTCGTATCAGGGTGCGGCAGGTATTTCGCTTCCCACCGGCCGATGCGGCCGCCGTGGCTCATACCCGCGCCGGCGATGATGATTTTCTGCCCCGGCACCTTCTCCTCAATCTCCTCGGACTCCTCGCGCGAGAGCGTCTTCGTGAGAAACGGGAACGAGAACAAGCTTCCCTCGCGTTTCATCTCGTCCTCGGCCGCCGGCTTGAAGTAGGCCGGGCCCCACTTTTCGTACACGCTCGTCACCTTGATAGCGAGCGGCGAGTCCAGGAAGACGGGAATCTTCGGCAAATCGCCCGCGGAAAAAAAATTAGAAAGCTCGTAGAGCATCAGCTGGGTGCGTTCCAGGGAGAAGGCCGGGATGAGGATGGTGCCGCCGCGCGCGAGCGCGCTCCGAAGCGTGTCCTTCAGCCGCATGACGCGCTCCTCGTGCGGGGGGTGGAGCCGGTCGCCATAGACGCTCTCCATCACGAGGGCGTCCACATCCGGTACCGGCTCCCAGTCCGGCAGAAGCGGCGAGGGAGAGTTCCCGATGTCGCCCGTGAGCGCGAGCCGCGCTCCGTCTTCGTCCGTGAGGCGCACGCTCGCCGACCCGAGGATGTGGCCCGTGTTCCGGAGATACGCCGTGAGCCCCGGCGCGATCTCTTTCTCTTCATGATATTCC
>JAKAJJ010000014.1 GCA_021813835.1 bacterium
CTCGCGGACTGGCTCCTCTGGTACAACACGAGGCGGCCCCACGAATCGCTGGGCATGGTGTCGCCTCTGCGCTATATTGTGTCGACATTAACCGTCGGGGAGTGCCAAAAGTACTGGACTCGTACATGTTGTTGACGTGTCGCGCGTGTCTGGTATACTTGCCCCTATCTGAAATGTCCGCTTTGCGGACTTTCTTTATCAAAAAACGTGCGACATACACAATCCATATGACCCAACACGCTAAAAAGGCATCGTTCAACACACTCCAGAAGTGTGTTGAACGCGCTGCTGAAAATCGAAATAGGATACAACCATCTGATATCGTTCAGAGATTTGCTAGCCTTCAGGCACGCAATGCCTTTTAGTGTGACGGATATGATCGACCTCAAGACCGTCAACGCAGTGCTGGGAGAGTTCGAAGAGCGCGGCATCAGCCGCGCGACGATGCTCGACGCCATCGAGACCGCGCTCGCGACCGCGTACAAGAGGGAATACGGCAAGCGCGGGCAAATTGTGCGCGCGAAACTCGACCTCTCGACCGGGACGGTCGCCTTCGAGCAGGTGAAGACCGTCGTGGACGACACGACGGTGCGCTTCCCCGCCGAAGGAGAAGAGGTCCCCGAGGAGCATCCGCACTTCCTCCACGACGACGAGCCGCTCGCGGAGGGCGAACTGCCGCGCTACGACAGCGAGAAGCACATCCTGCTCGCGGACGCGCGGCTTATCAAGCGCGGCGCCGCGCTCGGCGAGGAACTCGTCTTCCCGCTCGAGCCGCAGGAGGATTTCGGCCGCATCGCCGCGCAGACAGCGAAGCAGGTCATCATCCAGAAGGTGCGCGAGGCCGAGAAGCTCTCGATGCTCGAGGAATTCAGCGAGAAGAAGGGTGAAATCGTGGGCGGCATCGTCCAGCGCATCGAGCGCGGCGCGCTCTACGTGGATCTCGGCCGCACGACCGGCGTCATCCCCTACGAGGAGCAGATCCCGGGCGAGCGCTACCGTATGAGCGAGCGCATCCGCGCATACCTTTATGCCGTGGACGAAGGGTTCCGCGGCGTGTACCTGCGCCTTTCCCGCGCGCATCCGAAATTCGTTGTGAAGCTCTTCGAGCTCGAGGCGCCGGAGCTCGCCTCCGGCGCCATCGAAGTGAAAGCGCTCGCGCGCGAGCCCGGAAGCCGCACCAAAATCGCCGTCGCCTCGCTCGACCCGCACGTCGACCCGGTCGGGGCGCTCGTCGGCCAGCGCGGCGTGCGCGTTTCGACCGTGATGAGCGAGCTCGGCGGCGAGCGCATCGACATCATCGAGTGGAACGACGACGCGCGCGAGTTCGTGAAAGAGGCGCTCTCGCCGGCGACGCCGCTCGCGGTCGTCCTCGACGAGGCGGAGCACCGCGCCACGGTGACGGTGTCCGAGGACGAGCAGTCGCTCGCCATCGGACGCGGCGGGCAGAACGTCCGCCTCGCCGCGAAGCTCACCGGCTGGAACATCGACATCGTTTCCGCGGCGGGGAGCGAAGTGGCGGAATCCGACGGCGAGTCGGTCGCGCTCGCGCCCGAGGAGGAGCCGGCCGCCTCCGCCGGGGTGATGCCGACGGAGAGCGTCGAGGTCGTCGAGGAGGCGCCGCAGACAACCGTCCTGCCGGCCGACGAGGAGCTTACGGCGCTGCCCGCCTCCGACGAGACCGCCGCCGACGCGGAAGAAGACCGTGATGCCGCGAAAGACGAGTAGCGGTATACTGGAGGGACCATGAACGTACTGCACGACATCGACCCGGGAACGGCGGACGCGATGAACGTCATCGTCGAGATTCCGAAAGGCGCGAAAAACAAATACGAGATCGATAAGAAGACCGGCCTCATCAAGCTCGACCGCGTGCTGCACAGCGCG
This sequence comes from bacterium, assembly GCA_021813835.1. Taxonomy (GTDB): domain Bacteria; phylum Patescibacteriota; class Minisyncoccia; order Phycocordibacterales; family Phycocordibacteraceae; genus C7867-001. The sequence continues at coordinate 1,885 of JAKAJJ010000014.1, forward strand.
CAGGATTATCCGTTCGATTACGGCTTCGTCCCGCGGACTCTCTGGGACGACGGCGACGCGCTCGACGTCGTCCTCCTCACGACGCACCCGCTCTCGAGCGGCATCCTCGCGCCCGCGCGCCCCATCGGCCTCCTGCATATGACCGACGGCGGAGAAGCGGACGAGAAAATCATCGCCGTTCCGGCGGGCGACCCGCGTTTTGCCGGAGTCGCCGACATCGCCGACGCGAACCAGCACGTGCTCAAGGAGATCGCGCACTTCTTCGCGACCTATAAGCAGATACAGAAGAAGGAGGTGGCGGTCGGCAAGTACGAGGGCCGCGCCGCCGCGCGCCGCGCCTTCCTTCGCGCGCGGAAGCTCTATGACGCGAAACACGCCGCAAATGGATAGCGCTCCTCCCATCCCCCCGACGTATCCCGAGCCGCAGCTCCCGCGCGCGCCGTCGGCGGCGAGTCCGGGCGACGCCGCGACGCCGTCGCCCGCCCGGCAGTCATGGGGCGTCATCATTTCGATCGCCATCATCGTCCTTATGATCATCGTCGGCGCGTTCTACGCCTGGGGCAAGCGGGTTGCCGAGGAGCGCGCCTACACCGCGCCGCCGTCGCTCCAGTAACAGCGTGCTTTGAATCGACTTTCGTCGTATCCTCATACTATGACCATGAAAAACATTTCCCCCCGCGCCTCGATGCTCGTTCCGATGGTCGTCGAAAAGAGCCAATTCGGAGAGCGCGCGTACGATATTTATTCGCGCCTCCTCAAGGAGCGCATCATCTTCCTCGGCGGGCCGATCGACGACGATTCCGCGAACCTCGTCATCGCCCAGCTCCTCTTCCTCGAGGCGGAGGACCCGAAGAAGGACATCGCGCTCTACATCAATTCGCCGGGCGGCTCGGTGACCGCGACCCTTGCGATGGTGGATACGATGGGCCATGTGAAGCCCGCGGTCTCGACCGTCTGCGTCGGGATGGCGGCTTCCGGCGCGGCGATCATCCTCTCCGCAGGCGAGAAGGGCAAGCGCTACGCTCTCCCGAACGCCGAAGTGATGATCCATCAGCCGCATGGCGGCGCCGAGGGCCAGGCGACCGACATCGAAATAACCGCGAAGCAGATCCTGAAACTGCGCGAACGGCTGAACCGCATCCTCGCGAAGAATACCGGGCAATCGCTCGAGAAGATCGAGAAGGACGTGGAGCGCGACTTCTTCATGACCGCGGAGGAGGCCAAAAAATACGGCCTCGTCGATCAGGTATACAAATAAGCCCGGGCGGGGGAACGGGCCGCGCAAAGCGCGGCCCGTTTTGTCATTTCCCGCCGCCGATGGTACCGTGGAAGCATACCGCCTCCCCGCACGATTCCTCCGTCCGCCCCCCTGCCCTCCCTTCCCACGCTATTCGACCGCCCCCGGGCGGATTAACCGAAACGGGCCATGTCGCTCAAGATCATCCTCATACTGCTCGCGCTTTCGGGCGTGGGCGGCATCGCGCTCGGCTACGTTTTGCGCGTTCTCATCGGCCTCGCGCAGCGCGGCTCGGTCGAGCTCGACACCAAGCAGAAACTGCTCCAGGCGAAGGAGCAGGCGGCGGAAATAATCGCCGATGCCGAATACCGGGGCGCGGTCATCGAAACGGAGCGCCTCGCCCCCCTTGAGGAACGGGAGGGAAAAATAGCCGCGCGCGAGGAGCGCCTCGCTGCGCGCGAGGAGTTCCTCGATTCCCGCCAGCGCGATCTCGACGAAAAAGAGGATGCGGCGCGCGCGCGCGAGCAGGAAGCGGGGCGCGCCGCCGGCGAGGCGGAGCGCCTCGTCCGCGAGCGGACGAAGGAGCTCGGGAAGGTCGCCCATCTCTCGGAAGAGGCGGCGCGCGAGGAACTCTTCGCCGAGATCGAGCGGACGCACGAGGAGGCCATCCTCCTCCGGCTTCAGAAGCTCGAAGCGCACGGCCGCGAGCGGCTCGAGGATAAGGCGCGCGCGATTTTGACGAGCGCCATCCACCGCCTCGGGAACGCGGTGACCGCCGACGTGCTGTCCGTGTTCGTCGCGCTCCCCTCCGAGGAAGTAAAAGGGAAGATAATCGGGAAGGAAGGACGCAATATCAAGGCCTTCGAGCGCGCGACGGGCGTCGACGTGCTCATCGACGACGCGCCGGACCGCATAACGCTCTCTTCGTTCGATCCGTTGCGCCGGACTATCGCGAAGCTCGCCCTTGAAAAGCTCATCGCCGACGGCCGCATCCAGCCGGCGAAAATAGAGGAGGCCGTCGAAAAGACGCGCGCCGACGTCGCGGACATCGTGCGGCAGAAGGGCGAAGCCGCCGCGTACGAGGCGGGCGTCATCGGGCTCGACCCGAAGCTCGTCGCGCTCCTCGGCCGCCTCCATTTCCGCACAAGCTACGGCCAGAACGTGCTCCAGCATTCCGTCGAGATGGCGCACATCGCCGGGATGCTCGCGTTCGAGCTCGGCCTCGACGGAGCGGTGGCGCGCGCGGGCGCGCTCCTGCACGACATCGGCAAGGCGGTCGACCACGAGGTGCAGGGGACGCATGTGGAGATCGGCCGCCGCATCCTCGAAAAGTTCGGTATCGACAAGCGCGTCATCCAGGCGATGCAGTCGCACCACGAGGAATACCCGTACGAGACGCCCGAATCGGTCGTCGTGCAGGTCGCCGACGCCGTCTCCGCAAGCCGTCCGGGCGCCCGGCGCGACACGGTCGACCGCTACCTCGAGCGCCTCGGCGACCTCGAGCGCCTCGCGCGCTCCTTCGAAGGCGTCGAAAAGGTGTACGCCCTATCGGCCGGCCGCGAAATCCGCGTTTTCATCAATCCCGGGAAGGTTTCCGACCTCGCGATGCATGCTCTCGCGCGCGATATCGCCCGACGCATCCAGGAGGAGCTCAAGTACCCCGGAGAAATCAAGGTCAATGTCATTAGGGAAAACCGGGTGGTCGAGTTTGCACGGTGACTACGCGCCGCGCACCGCGCTGTGGCAAGCCCGCTTGCGTAAAACAGCGCATTTCCTATACTTCCCCGCATACCCGCTCCGATGCTGCCGCGGGGATTAGCAGTTAGCAGATACTCATGAATAAAGCAGACATTGTCGACAAGGTGCACGGAGTCCTCGGTTCCACGAAGGCCGACGCCGAGCGCGCCGTCGAATGCGTCATCGACTCGATCGTCTCCGGTCTTAAGTCCGGCGAGGAGGTGTCGATCGCGGGCCTCGGCATTTTCGCGACGAAAGCGCGCCCAGCGCGCGAAGGTCGCAATCCCCGCACCGGCGAGACCATCCGCATCGCGGCCACCCGCACGGCGAAATTCCGTCCGGCGAAGGCGCTCAAAGAGGCGGTGAAATAAGCTCGCAGAGCCGAGCTTTCTGCCAGCGCTCGTTCGGAAGAATGAAATCAGAATTTCTTCTTCGCTCACTCGCTTGGCAGTAAAAGTTTTGCGCAAAGGAATCGCGGCGCCGGGAGGCGCCGCGATTCCTATTTGAGGTACTTCTTTTTCTTGAGCTTGTCCGGCAGGTAGGACTCCCGGTCGTATTTCTCGTATCCTTCCCCGTAGCCGAGTTCCCCCATAAGTTTCGTGACGGGATTCCGGATTTTCTTCGGGATCGGGAGATTCCCGTGGGCATGCGCGTCCGCCTGCGCCGCGCGCAGCGCATCGTATGCCGAGCGATCCTTCTTCGCGGAGGCGAGATAGGCGACGCCGTGCGCGAGGTTGATGGCGCATTCGGGGTAGCCGATGGTCTCGCAGGCGCGGAAGACCGCGTTGGCCACCACGAGCGCCGTCGGCTGGGCGAGCCCGATGTCTTCCGACGCGAAGACGACCATCCTTCGCGCGATAAAAAGCGGGTCCTCCCCCGCCTCCACCATCCGCGCGAGGTAGTATAGGGCCGCATCGGCCTGGCTCGCGCGCATCGATTTTATGAATGCGGAGATGGTGTCGTAATGCTCCTCGCCCTTCTTGTCGTAGCGCAGGTGCGGCGATTCGAGCGCCCGGTTCAAGGTCTCGACGGAGACCTTTCCGTAGAGCTCCTGCGCGCCTTCGAGCATCCCGAGCGCTTTGCGCGCGTCGCCGTTCGCGTATCCCAGGAGCCAGTCGAACGCGTCTTTCGTTACCTTCATCTCCGTACGCTTGATGATGGCGCGCAGCGCCTCTTCGGAGAGCGGTTCGAGCACGAAGACGCGGCAGCGGGAAAGCAGCGGGGCGATGACCTCGAACGACGGATTCTCGGTCGTCGCGCCGATGAGCGTCAGTTCGCCGCTTTCCACATACGGCAAAAGAAAATCCTGCTGCGCCTTGTTGAACCGATGTATCTCATCGAGAAAAAGAACTTTCGGGCGTATCAAATATTTAGTTGCACAATATCCTTTTTACGAACCTATCCTGCAGGTACCGTCTGTGATCCGTACTGCCAAGAAAGCAATTGCGGATTTTAGCCCCCCACCGGCAAAGAAGATGGTGCTCGTACTCGTACTCTATGTGCTCGTGCCAGTCGTGCACGGCACCGCCGGCTTCTGGGGCCTATGCCGAGTGTTGTGCCAACTATTGTTTGGCGGTCGGTTTAGGCAGATCAAGACAGAGCCTTAATTCAAGTGCTGTCCACGACCTTCCCAGCGATCCCCCTGCGCAATCTCGGCTTGAACTTGCTGCATATTGCGAAAATTAATGGAGATTCCACCAGCGCGCTCGAAGTCGAGACATGTATTTTCAGAATCATCAATTAGAACGGCTTGATGGAAACCGAGGCCGTGAGCGTCAAGCCATGGTCCGAAAAACCGAGCGACCCCGTCACTCTTAAGGACGCCCAGTTGCGAAGAACACAGAACGCAATCGAAGACGTTAAGCAATCCGGTGATCGACTCAAGACTTTCCGCAAAACAATCCATGTTGTCAGTAGCAAGGACTAACCACCCCTGGCATCCATATGCATAGGATCGAAGAACTCGCAACAAGTCGCTATTCGGGTTCATGCTGCGGCAGTCTCTTAGGAGGGTTTGCTTTAGGTATTCGCGCCGATAGCGGTGTGGTAGCGGCACTTCAAGACTGTCAATGATCTCGCTGGACGTAAGATCGCCGCGCATCCAGGAGCGGACACGCTCGCGCTGACTCTTAAATAAGACCTCCGTCGCCGCCTTCAGGTGTGCATGGACCGGGTGGGATTGCTTCGATAGGATTGAATGCCAAAAGGGTTGATGGCAGAGCACGCCGTGCCAATCAACAAAGATGACCCGCTGCCACAAAGGCAGGCCGATTTGAAACATCTGATTTCTGTGCTTAGCCACGGAAGGGGGAGATCGCCGCACTCACTACCGGTAACGCGCGGAGACCGGCGAGCCGCTTGAGAAGGGCGCGAAACAATCAGTTTGGCCAAGGAAGGCCCAAAGACACCCTTTCGACGGCCACCACGTCGCGTTCATCCCCATCAAAAAATTTTGCCCCAAGATGGGACGCTTGTCTACATCTAGTACTTGTAGGACGCGGCAACCCTGTATCTAGTAGTCAAGCGACCAGAGTAAGTCTTGGTGGGGTACAAGAGAAATTCGAGCCCCTCCCCGGCTCTAGCTGATTCAGAACAAGTTGCACAATATCCTTTTTACGAACCTATCCTGCAGGGCCCGCCCGCCGACGAGGATCTCCACGACCTGATCGCCGAACGCTACGAGACCGCGACCACCGTCGTCACCTCCAACCTCGACTTCACTGAGTGGGACCAAGCCTTCCCCGCCAACCGCCTGCTCGCCTTGGCCACGCTCGATCGCCTGCGCCACAACGCCTACTGCCTGGTACTCGACGGCCAGTCCTACCGAGCACCGAAACTCGCCCCCGCCAACACCAGATCGAGGGTTGCAAACAGCTCCAAAACCACGCATTCTTGACCCCGCCGGGATGTCCGTTCTACTCGCCCAGAACTGGCCCCATTACGCCGATCATCCCCGGCTCCATTACGGCGATCAGTGACAGCCCTCGGCCATCGCATTGGCCACCGGGTGACGGCAATAAGTGACGACGTTGTCCAGATGCTGCCAGGTGCGCTCCCCGGCTTGGTCCTGAGACGCGAGTTCACGCTGGCAGTGCGGATAGGCCCAGCGCCTTCCGGCTTCGTGCTCGAGCCAGATATCGACTCGGGCGTTCGGCACATCGAGGTCAACATGATCGACAAACCACGGCGCCTGCAACCCCAGGATCCCTCCATAAAGATCGATATCGCGCCTGATCGGCCTCCCTTCGGAGAAGCTTTATAGCGCAACCCTTACCCACGGCAAACCCGGGATGAGCAAAAAGAAAGGCCAGTCGTCGAGTGACTGGCCTGCGAACGACGCGGAATTAACTACTTCCGCTCGACCTTCTTTGCCTGGATGCCTTCGGCGTCGGTCTGAGCGCGGTACGGCGAGCCGTTCTTCGGGCCAGTTGGTTGAGCCTTTTTTATAGCCGTGCGGTAGAAGGCCAATTTCTCAAACGCCATCCGGTTCGACATCTCAAGAGCGTGCGATTTTCTGCTCATGGGCTCTCCTTCTAGGATCTTTTGTAATTATAATGGCTTATGTTACTTACATCAAGTTAATTCTTGCCCCAGAAGGCTGTGCAAGGCTAGGCCGATTGGGAATGACAGTCAAGTTATTTGGATTCGATGGGCGCCCAATTGTTGCCACGGTTCGGCCAACTTGCTGAGCGCTAGCCTTGGTCCGTTTGGCGCATTAGAGGCGTCCCGGCCCGCGGCTGCCGTTGGAAGGAGAAGCCGCCCTGGTGGGCGGCGAGGGATTTTGGGCGATATGACGGAATGTGTAATCTAAGGACGCAAGGCGACCGTACATCGCTATGCGGGCGCGTATGCCGGTAACCGTGCGCTCGTGCGTGCGGCAAGCTCCTGCGATCCGCGACCTGTATCGAACGCGGCCAGCGACTTTCAGTCCTCGTCTTCAGTCCACGGGCCGCCGGCATTCTTCGGCAGTTCCACCTTGCGGCGATTGAACCGCTCCTGACGCTCAAGGGACGCCGCTGCCTCGAAGAGGGCGCGCACGACCTGTGGGCGCTGGTAGGCGCTTCCCGCCGGGGATACTTCGCCCGAATTCCGGATCGACGCCATTGGCAAGGCTATGTACAACTGCAAGTGCTTCTGCTTGATGCACGGAGTTGCCACCCGGGCAGAGGAACGTGCTGCGCCGCCTGTTTGAGCACCGTGAACTATCGGGGGTGGACTACGAGGACATCAAGTTGAGCCGAACCCGATCCTCGATTTGAAACGCGCTTGACTGCCGATCTGTTCAGTGCGTAAGCTTACACCCATATGGTGACCTTCGGGCAGTACCGGGCCGGGAAGAGAGATGGTAATCCGCTCGCCGGTCGCTCCGATGAAGGTGCCGTATGTATCTACGAGCAAATCCATGGGTATAGGATATCACTCCATTGACTCTTAGTCAATACTCTAGTCTGATGCGCCCTAAAGATACCAACTCACCCCTCATGGACTCCTCCGAGGGGTTGCGGCATCACTTGTACCTGTACCAGCTAATGAACAAGGCACATGGAAACAGCAATGATTCAGGGCGGTTTCGGGGCGATCACTGCCCCCGTGGCGGCGGTACATGTGCGGTACTGCCTCTATGCCCGCAAAAGCACCGAGAGCGAAGAACAGCAGGTGTTGAGCATCGATTCGCAGATCAAGGAGATGCTTGCGCTTGCGGAGAAGGAGAGGTTGGAGATCGTGGAAATCAAGCACGAGAGCCACTCTGCCAAGGAAGCCGGAGCGCGGCCGGTCTTCAACGAGATAGTCGAGGAGATCAAAGGTGGAAAATACAACGGCATTCTGACTTGGGCGCCAGATCGCATCTCAAGGAACGCAGGCGACCTCGGTCGTATCGTCGACCTCATGGACAGCAAGCACCTGATTGACATCCGGACGTACGGCCAACGCTTCACGAACAATCCGAATGAGAAATTCTTGTTGATGATTCTTGGCTCGCAAGCCAAACTCGAGAACGACAACAAACGCATCAACGTGAAGCGCGGGCTGCGAGCGCGAGTCGAGATGGGCCTCTGGCCCGGCATTGCGCCTACGGGATACCTCAACGATTCAAGGAAAGATCACCGCTGCGAGATACTCGTCGACCCCGTTCGCTCCCCTGTTATCAAACAGGTCTTCGAGAAAGTCGGCATCGAACGTTGGAGCGGTCGCAAGGTACATGCATGGCTTAAGTCCGACATCCGATTCGTCTCCCGCTTCGGCAAGAGTATGAACCTGGGTACGCTATACAAAATGCTCAAGAACCCCTTCTATTGTGGCGTCTTCGAGTATCCGCGTGGCTCGGGAAATTGGTATACCGGCAAACACCAACCATTGATTACACAAGAGCTATTCCAAGCGGTACAAGAAAAGATCGCTGAAGAGAATCGCCCCAAGCACAAATTCAAGGAATGGAACTTCACCAAACTACTCCTATGCGGATACTGTGGTTCCGGCATCACCGCGCAGGAAAGAGCAAAGATACTCAGTACCGGAGAGCCCGTTTCCTACGTGTACTATTCCTGCTCTCGCGCCAAGGACGTGGACTGCAAGAATCCGTACCTACGCGAAGAGAAGGTGTTGGAACAGCTAGCCGGCCTCATTGACCAGATATTGCTCGATGAAATCGGTGCGCGTCACCTCATCGAACGTGAGGTATCACGATACAACAAGCTGCGGGCTGAGGTTGAAGGGACGACCGACACGATCAAGGCGAAGGAGATGGACATCCGCAAATACGCCAAGTATCTCCTGAAGAATGGCTCGAGGGAGGAGAAGCGCGAGCTGCTGGAACATCTGCGCGATCGGCTTATCCTGAACGATCGTATGATCACGCTCGCTGACTGACACAAAAGCGCGACATTCGTCGCGCTTTTGTGCATGAATAACCCTCGCAGTTGCGGACTGAAATCAAGGTCTCAGAGTCTAAAAACCACGTGCTAACCGCTGTGCGGGCGGCGAGAATCGGACTCGCGCTCCCTGCTTGGAAGGCAGGAGTTCTGCCACTAAACTACGCCCGCGTGGTGCGAGAATACCATTTTTAGTGGCTTTCGGTATTTCGCGATGGCAGAACGGCCTGTTTTGAGATAGCGTAGGAGCATATGGCGCGCCTCGGTTCTTTCCTCGGCATCATCGCCGCCCTCGCGCTTGCCGCCCTCGCTGCGATTTCGTGGGGCGGCACCGCGACTGTCCGCGCGCCGGAAACCGCGCCGCCGAGCGCGCTTGCGACGCTTCCGGCCGCGCCGTCCCCGTC
>JAKAJJ010000015.1 GCA_021813835.1 bacterium
GCTCCTCTGGTACAACACGAGGCGGCCCCACGAATCGCTGGGCATGGTGTCGCCTCTGCGCTATATTGTGTCGACATTAACCGTCGGGGAGTGCCAAAAGTACTGGACTCGTACAGCGTCTTGACGACTTGACAATTTCGTCCTATACCGTCGTCAGACGGAACATCCACATAAACCTATGAAAAGCGAGGTGCAAAGTGATAGCTGCATTGAAGGAGGCGGTACTGCCTTGTATAATCGGGGTAATGGTACACAAACGTGAACGGCTCACGGCAAAGGAGCGGGCGGCCGGGGAAAACTATCTCGCTCAGCTCTCCGTTGTGAAGCGTACGACCGGAAAGCCCGCCATCGTGGCGATGCTCGGCCTCGTCGGTTCGGGCAAGAGCACGGTCGCGCGGGAGCTCGCGCGTCTCATCGGCGGAACGATCGTGGAGGGCGACGCCATCCGCATTGAGCTGCGCAAGCAGGACGAGAAGTACGACCGCGCACGCGCCATCGCCGAAGACGTCGCGCTCGAGGTCGTGGGAAATGGCGGCAACGCCGTTCTCGACAGCGATTTCGTGGATGACAAGAAGCGCGCGAGCATTCGCGGGAAAGCGCGCGTTGCGGGCGTCCGGCTCGTTTTCATCCGCACGGTATGCGATCTTGACGTGATGGTTGGCCGCGCCCTCACCGCTTCCTATAAAAACAACATGGACGACTTCTTCGGCGGCGCGTCTTCCAAGTGGAAAGGGAGCGAACAGTCGAAGGGCGCGGCGGTCAAGGTCCGCGAGATGTGGCGGCGCGCGCCCCGGCACTACCGCTGGGTCAACGAGGTCGGCGGGAAGTGGATACTGAAAAAGTTCCCATTCACCATCTTCGCCACCATCGACACGACCGACGACGAAAAATGGAAGCACGACGTCGGAAAGTGTGCGAAGAAACTGGCGTGAGCGAACTTCCGCCGCACTCAAAGCCCCCGCGATACCATCAACGGGGCTTTTCTCTTTGTTTACTGAACGTCAGCGTGCGTCATCCTGCGTGGGTCTGTCCGATACTAAATACTACGAGCGGAGAGGGAGGGATTCGAACCCTCGATACGGCTATTACCCCGTATAGCGGATTAGCAATCCGCCGCTTTCAGCCGCTCAGCCACCTCTCCGTTACGGGCACCTTATCAAATTTAGTGCGCGAGGGCGAGCGGGAAGCAATGCCGCGCAAGAAGAAAAGCGAGGCGCAAACCTCGCTTCTCATAAGTGCGGGCGCCTTTCAGGCGGCCGCCGACTGGACGGCTTCGAACGGCGCGTCGAAGAGCCGCTGTTTGCCGCACCCGTCCGCGAGCAGTTTCCAGACCTGGAGCCGTCCTTCCTCCACGTGCGCCGAGAGGAAGCGGGAGAACCACTGGTCATCCCATTCTCGCCACGTCTCGCGCGCCATGCCGTCGGGGTCTTCCATAACGACGAGGTCATCCCTCCAGCCGAGGACGCAGAGCGGAACGGCCTCCTTCCACGGGGATCCGGGCGGCAGGCACAGGACGGCGACACCCCGGGTCGGCCGCAGACGCATATCTTCCCGCCGCATCGGGATGTCGAGCAGCAGAGCGGGGAACTTCGCGCGCATCGCGGGAACGGCGAAACGCGAGCCAAACACATTCGTGCCGAAGTCCTCCTCGCGGAAGAGGTAGGTACGCGGATCGGCGGCCGCGAGCCAGCTGTTCTCCACGCCGTTGCCCGTGTGCTTTTCGAAATCCCCGCCGACAAGCAGACAACCGGTGTCGGGGCGAACGTTTTTCGTGTCGTTCATAACGCCTCCTTTTCGGTTGACGAGGGTGCTCCTGTAGCGGAACCTAGCACTCGGCTCCCTCGCGCGCAATCGCCCCTAGTGCGCAAGCGCGACCGGGGTGACGTATGCGGCGCCCGCTTCCGCAAGGGCGCCCGCGGCCGCGCGGATCGTCGCGCCGGTGGTGAGGACGTCGTCGAGGAGGATGTACGTATGCGCCGCACCGGGCATACGCGCGCCGCACGCGAAGGCGCCGCGTACGTTCTCTTCCCGCGCGCCGCGCTCGAGGGCGACCTGCGACGCGGTCTCGCGCGTGCGCGCGAGGAGTTCCGCGTCGACGGGGATGCCGAGTATTTCCGCCGCGCGCCGCGCCACTTCCTCGACCTGGTTGTAGCCGCGCTCCCGCCGCCGCGCGCGGCCGAGCGGCACGGGGACGAGGACGGCCGCGCTCGGGTCAAAGAGGTCGGCGTCGCGCAGGTATTCGGCAAGCGCCTCGGCCAGGAGCGCGAACGCCGCGGCGCTTCCGTGGTATTTCGCCTCGTGGATGGCGGCGCGCACCCGCACGTCGGCGAAAGGGAGGAGCGCGATCGCTTCCGGGTGCGCCGCGCGGACGGGAACGGGCGCGAGGAGCGCGAGGAACGCGTCGCGGGAGACGCCGCGCACAACGGCTTCGTCACTGCGGGGAGGGAAGAGGAAGTCGAGCAGCGCCATCGTGGTACTATTCTCTCATGTCGTTCCTCGATTTCCTGTTCGGCAAAAAAGAGAAGAGCGTGCTCGGCGTCGACATCGGCTCGTCGTCCCTGAAAGTCGTCCAGCTGCGCAAGGAGAAGGGCCAGGCGGTGCTCGAAACCTACGGCGAGCTCGCGCTCGGCCCCTACGGCGGCGCGGAAGTCGGCCAGGCGACGAATCTCTCTCCCGAGCAAATCGCCGAAACCCTGCGGGACCTCCTGCGGGAGGCGAAGGTCACGACGAAGGATTGCGGCGTCTCCATCCCGTTCGCGCGCTCTCTGCTCACGCTCGTCGAGCTGCCGTACCGCAAGGATCCGAGCGAACAGAGAACCGTCGTCGAGCTCGAGGCGCGCAAGTTCATCCCCGTACCGGTGTCCGAAGTCCAACTCGACTGGTTCGTCGTGCCGGAGCGGGACCCGTCGCAGAGCGCCGAAAAGCGCGGCAAGGTCGGCGTGCTCCTCGTCGCCGTCCACAACGACGAGCTCAAGTTCCTCCAGGGCATCGTCGCGGGCGCCGGGCTCGCCTCGAGCTTCTATGAGATCGAGATCTTCAGCACCCTGCGCGCGGTCGTCGAGGAGCCGGTGAAGCCCGTCATGGTTCTCGACGTCGGCGCGGCGTCGACGAAGATGTACGTCGTCGAGCACGGCGTCGTGATGGTGTCGCACGCGATGAGCGCCGGCAGCCAGGACATCACGCGCGCCATCGCCGCGTCGCAGAACTTGCCGATCGCCCGCGCCGAAGAGCTGAAGAAGAAGGAAGGGCTCGAAGCCGGCGCGAACGATTCGCCCGAGCTCGTGTTCTCGCGCATCTTCTCCGAAGCGCGCCGCGTCCTCACGCAGTACGAGACGGCGCACCGGAAACCGGTCGCGGCCATCGTGCTCACCGGCGGCGGCGGCGTCACCAAAGAGCTCGGCACCTACGCGAAGAACCTCTTCTCCATCGACGTGCGCGTCGCCGATCCCTTCGCGAAGACCGAGGCGCCGGCGTTCATGCGCCCCGTCCTGCAGGAAATCGGCCCCGAGTTCGCCGTCGCCGTCGGCCTCGCGCTCCGCAAGCTCGAGGAGCGCTGACGCCGCGCCGCGCGGCGTTCGTTTGTCCACAAACGGAACCGGCGCATAGTCCGGCGTCCTTTCATGCGGGGTATACTGGAAGCGAAATGGCGCTCCCTCCCGCGATACCGACCTCGTTCGTCCCGCATCCGGCATCGGCCGGAGGGCGCCGATTCCGTTCCGATTTCAGCGGGGCGTTCGGTTTTTTCGCGTACGGCGTGCTCGGCCTCGCGCTTCTCCTCGCGCTCGGCGTGTTCGCGTACGGCCGCATCCTCGCCGCCGAGCAGTCGGCCAAAGACGCGGCGCTCGCGAAAGCGGAAGCGGCCATCGACTCCGCGACGGTCGAGAGTTTCGTGCGCCTGCGCGACCGCCTGAATTCGAGCGCACAATTGCTCGCGAACCATCCCGCCTTCTCGAATTTCTTCTCCGCGCTCGAGACCCTGCTGCCCGCGACCGTGCGCTTCACGGCGCTCCATCTCACGCTCGCCGACGACGGCACCGCCACGCTCCAGGGCGCGGGCGCCGCAAAAAGCTTCAATGCGCTCGCGGCGCTCTCCACGGCGCTCTCCGCGGACGGGCGCATCAAGGACGCCATCTTCTCGGGCATCGTCGTGAACGCGAAGGACAATTCCGTCTCGTTCGTGCTCGCGGCGACGCTCGATCCGAAGCTGATCGCCTTCGCGCCGCCTGAAGCCGCGGCGCCCTCCGCTTCGATGACGCCCGCCGCCGCGGCGTCCTCCACTCCCTCTCCATGAACAGCCGCATCCTTCCCGCGCTCGCCCTCCTCGTCGCCGTCGGCATCTTCTTCGCCTACGTCGGCCCGACATGGAACGGTCCCATCGCCGCGGCGCAGGCGGCGATCGCGAGCGACGACCAGGCGCTCGCGGCGGCGAACACGTACACGGCGCAGCAGAACCAGCTCCTCTCCGAGCGCAACGCCATCGACCAGGCGGACCTCGCGCGGCTCGCGAACTTCCTGCCCGATTCGGTCGACAACGTCGGGCTCATCCTCGACCTGAACGCGCTCGCGGCGCGTTCCGGGCTCTCGCTCACCCACGTCGACGTGACGCCGGAGTCGGCCGCGAGCGGGAATGCGTCGGCCGGCGCGGGCGCCGCCGGCGCGGATCCCGTCGGTTCGGTCGACCTCTCGCTCTCGGCCGCCGGCACCTACGCGTCGCTCAAGAATTTCCTCGCGGGCGTGGAACGGAGCGAACGCCTGCTCGACGTCCGGGACCTCATCGTGAAGGGTTCCGACACCGGCGTCTACACCTATCAGATGAAACTGCGCCTCTACTGGCTGCGCTAACGCCTTTCGTATGAAACTTTCTTCGAACACGACCCTCATCATCCTCGTCACTCTCCTCGCCGCCGCCGGCGCCTACTGGTATTTCTTCACGGGGAGCGGGAACGCGCCGGCGCTCACGGCGACGGGCGCGGCGGAGAACCCGGCGCAGACGCAATTCCAAACGCTCGTGAGCGAACTCCAGCCGATCACCTTCGCGACGGGCATCTTTTCCGATCCGCGGTTCACGGCGCTCGTCGACCTGACGACGCCCGTCGCTCCGGAGCCGGCCGGCCGCCCCGATCCCTTCGCTCCCGTTCCCGGCGTGACGGCGGCCCAATAAATGAATGAATCCCGTTAGAGGCCGTGACCCGCTCTATTTCCAGAATCATGATGGTCAGAACGAACGAGTCGGTATTATTGGCGGTAATGAACGGTCGGCCGCGCGAGAGCGCGACCTGCCTCTAACGGAATGAATTTCCTCGGCCTTCTCGTCGACAAGGGGCTCCTCTCCGCGAAAGACCGCGCCGCGGTCGAGGCCGCCGTCGCCAAGAAGCAGCCCCTCGGCGCGGCGCTCGCCGAGCACGGCGTCGCGCTCGCGAACGCGCTTGCGGAAGCGGGGAAGGAATACGGGCTCCCGAGCCGTCTCCTCGGCGATCCGCCCGCCGCACAGGAGTCGTTCCGCTACATACCCATCGATTCCGCCCGCCACTACGGCTTCGTGCCGCTCGGCATCGCGGACGGCGCGCTCGAGGTCGGCATCACCGACCCCGACAACATCGAAGCGTTCGACGCCCTCCAGTTCATTTCCGGCCAGGCCGGCATCCCCTACAAGGTATTCCTCATCACGAAACAGGATTTCGAGCGCGTGCTCGAGGCCTACCAGAACCTCTCGGGCGAAGTGGGGAAGGCGCTCTCCGAATACGAGACCGTCGCGAAGCCCCCGCCCGCCGCCGCTCCCGGGGAAGCCGCCGCCTCCGAAGACGAGGCCCTCAACCTTTCCGGCCCGTCGGAAACCCTCAAGGAAGATGCGCCGGTCACCAAAATCGTCTCGACCATCCTGCGGTACGCCATCGAGGGGCGCTCTTCCGACATCCATATCGAGCCGACGCCGCGCAAGACGCGCATCCGCTTCCGCGTCGACGGCGACCTCCATACCTCGCTCGAGCTGCCGGCGAAAATGCACGACGCGGTCGTCGCGCGCGTCAAGATCCTCGCGCGCCTGCGCCTCGACGAGAAACGGAAGCCCCAGGACGGTCGTTTCTCGGCGATGGTCGACAAGCGCCGCATCGATTTCCGCGTCTCGACGTTCCCGACGGAGTACGGGGAGAAGGTCGTGATGCGCATCCTCGACCAGTCGGCCGCGACCGCGACCCTCGAATCCGTCGGCTTTTCGGAATCCCAGCTCGCCCTGATACGCGATATGATGAAAGTCCCGTACGGCATCATCCTCATCGCCGGACCGACCGGCTCGGGCAAATCGACGACCCTGTTCGCGATGCTCTCCGAACTCGACCGCGAGACGCAGAACGTCGTCTCGCTCGAGGACCCGGTCGAGTACGAGATCCCCGGGGTGGCGCAAAGCCAGGTGCGCCCCGAGATCGACTACACGTTCGCCAACGGCCTCCGCTCCGTCCTGCGCCAGGACCCGGACGTCATTATGGTCGGCGAGATCCGCGACAAAGAAACCGCGGCGCTCGCCGTGCAGGCCGCGCTCACCGGCCACCTCGTCTTCTCCACCATCCACACGAATACCGCGACCGGCGCCATCCCGCGCCTCGTGGATATGGGCGTCGACTCGTTCCTCCTCGCGCCGACGCTCGTCGCCGTCATCGGCCAGCGCCTCGTGCGGAAGCTCTGCGACGGCGCGGGGAAACCCTTCCCGATCTCCGACAGCATCAAGGCGTTTCTCGACCGGGAGTTCGCCGACGTGCCGGAGAAGTACAGAAGCGCGCTGCCGCCCTTTAAGCAGTTCTACCGCGCGAGCCCGACGAAGGACTGCCCGAACGGCACGCGCGGGCGCACCGGCGTGTTCGAGATCCTGCGGATGAACAAGACGCTCGAGGAAGCGATACTGAAGGACTCGACCGAGGAACACATCTACGCGACGGCGCGGGCGGGCGGCATGTTCACGATGCGGGAGGACGCCATCGTAAAAGCGCTCGCGGGCGAGATCCCGTTCGAGGAAATAAACACGCTCGGCGGCGAGCTTTCCCCGGGTACGGATACGGCCGAGGAATCCCCGTAGTATACTGATGCGCAATGGCATACCGCGTATACCTCGTCGATGACGACCGGTTCCTTCTCGACCTTTACGCCGTCAAGTTCAAGAACGCCGGCCACGACGTGACGACGTTTTCGAGCGGAGAAGAGCTCCTCGACGCGCTCCGCAAGGGCGGCGCGGCGCCCGACGCCGTCCTCATCGACCTCATCATGCCGGGCATCGGCGGCTTCGGCGCGCTCGAAGCGATCCGGAAGGAAGGGCTCGCGAAAGGCGCGAAGATCATCATCCTGTCGAACCAGGGCCAGGACGCCGACGTCGAGAAGGCGAAAGAGTACAAGGCCGACGGCTACATCGTGAAGGCCTCGGCTATCCCCTCCGAAGTGCTTGCCGAGGCGTTGCGCATCATCGAGAGAGCCGCGCCGCGATCCTGACCATGACTATCGACAATCGCCTCGGAGAACTCCTCGATCTCGTCATCGCCCAAGGCGGCTCCGACCTCCACATTTTCGCCGGCGGCGCGCCGGTCATCCGGGTCGCCGGCGCGCTCATACCGATCGCGGAGCGCGCGCCGTTCACGAACGAGGAGACCGACGCGATGCTCAAGAGCATCGTGCCGCCGGAGCGCTGGAGCGTTTTCGAAGCGAGCCAGGGCATCGACCTGTCCTACCCGTATAAGGAGTCGCGGTTCCGCGTCAACGGCTACCGCACGCAGGGCGCCACCGCGCTCGCGCTCCGGCTCATCCCGCACGCGATACGCACCTTCTCCGAACTGAACCTTCCTCCCATCCTCGACGTCTTCACCCAGCGCGAGCAGGGCTTCTTCCTCGTCGTCGGCCCCGTGGGGCAGGGGAAATCGACCACGCTCGCCGCGATGATCGACCGCATCAACCAGAGCCGCGCCGAGCACGTGCTCACCATCGAAGACCCGGTGGAGTACGTCTTCACCCCGAACAAGTCGCTCATCCACCAGCGCGAAATACACGTCGACGCGCCCGATTTCCATAGCGCGCTCCAGAACGCCTTCCGCGAGGACGTCGACGTGCTCATGGTCGGCGAAATGCGCGATTACGAGACCATATCGGCGGCGGTGACCGCCGCCGAGACCGGCCACCTCGTCCTCTCCACGCTCCACACGAACAACGCCGCGCAGACCATCGACCGCATCATCGATATGTTCCCGGCCGAACAGCAGGACCAGGTGCGCGTGCAGCTCGCGGGATCTTTGGCGGGAATCTTTTCCCAGCGGCTCATCCCGCGCGTCTCGGGCGGGCTCATTCCGGCGTACGAGCTCCTCATCAACAACAACGCGGTCGCGAACCTCATCCGCGAGGCGCAGACCCACGAGATCAGCGCCGTCATCCAGACTTCCTCGCAGGAGGGGATGATCGACATGGACCGCATGCTCGCCGACCTCGTGCGGCGCGGCGAGGTGACGGTCGAACACGCCTACGAGCACGCGATGGATCCGAAGACCTTCGAGCACTACCTCTAGCGCCATGCTCTTCACCTACCACGCCATCGACCAGGACGGGCACGAGCGCGACGGGACCATCGAGGCGCCCTCGCAGGAAGTCGCGGTCGCGGCGCTCCAGCGGCGCAACCTCGTGATCTCGGCCATCGAATCCGGGGAGAAAAAATCGCTCCTCGACATCGAGTTCTCGCTTTTCAACCGCGTTTCGAACAAGGAAGTCGTCATCCTCTCGCGGCAGATCGCGACGCTGTTCGAGGCGCAGGTTCCCGCGCTGCGCATCTTCCGCCTCCTCGCCGCCGAAGTCGACAACCGGCGCCTCGCCGACGTCCTCTCGACGGTGGCGGACGACCTCCAGGGCGGCAGCCCCATCAGCAAGGCGCTCGCGCGCCACCCGAAGGTCTTCACGACCTTTTACGTGAATATGGTGCGCGCCGGCGAAGAGTCGGGCAAGCTCTCGGAGACTTTCTCCTACCTCGCCGATTACCTCGACCGCTCCTACGACGTCCTCAGCAAGGCCGAGAACGCCCTCATCTACCCGATATTCGTCATCGCGGTCTTCTTCGGCGTGATGGCGCTTATGCTCACCCTCGTCATCCCCAAGATCAGCGCCGTCCTCCTCGATTCCGGCCAGGCGATCCCGATCTATACGCAGATCGTCATCGGCTTCTCCGGTTTCCTCGTCAACTACGGGATCTTCATCGTCATCGCGCTCATCGGGTTCGGCTTCTACGCCTGGCAGCTCGGGAAGACCGAGCGCGGCAAGCTCGTCCTCGACAAATTGAAGCTCACCGTCCCCTACGTCGGCGACCTGTACCGAAAGCTCTACCTCTCGCGCATCGCGGACAATTTCGCGACGATGCTCCTCTCCGGCGTGCCGGTCATCGAAGCGCTCGATATCTCCGCGTCGGTCGTCGGCAACGCCGCCTACGCGGCCGTCCTCACGGAGGTGGGCGCGGACGTGAAAGGCGGCTCGTCCATCTCCGACGCCCTCGGCAAGCACCCCGAGATACCGGGCATTATGGTGGCGATGACGAAAGTGGGCGAGGAGACCGGCGAGCTCGGCAAGATCCTCACGACGCTCGCGAAATTTTACAGCCGCGAGGTGACGAACGCCGTCGACACCCTCGTCGGCCTCATCGAGCCGGTGATGATCGTGCTGCTCGGTCTCGGCGTCGGCATCCTCCTCGCCGCCATCCTGCTCCCGATCTACAACCTCGCCGGCGCGATCTAGGGCGCGCTCCCGCTCGCGCGGCGGGCGCCGAGGCGCGGCCGATTTTTACGGCCTTATCCACACCCCCGTTCCCTCCGGCGCCCGCATAGAGTACAATTTACGCATTAACTGCATATCAACTATGTATAAAAATCGTTTCCGTGGTTCCACTACCCAGCGAGCCGAGCGGCGAGTGTCCGTCTTCGGATATTCGTCCGAGGCGAGCGCCGGCGGAGCAAAAGCCCGAAGGGCTTTTACCCTCATCGAACTGCTCGTCGTCATCGCCATCATCGGCATCCTCTCGGCGGTCGTCCTCGCGTCTCTGAACACGGCGCGCTCGAAAGGAAACGATGCGGCCATCCAGTCCGATCTCTCCACCATCCAGACGGAGGCCGAGATCTACTACGGCGGCTTGGGGAACAACTCCTACGGCATAAGCGCATCCACCTGCACGACGGCCGGCAGCATGTTCGTCGTGGATACCGTCATCGCCAATGCTATCAGTGGCGCGGATTCCGCGAACGGCGCGGCCGCGGCGATGGTCTGCAACTCGACCGCGACGGCCTATGCCGTGTCCTCGCCGCTCACGAGCACGACCGGCTACTGGTGCGTCGATTCCACGGGCGTCGCGGGCAAGCGCGCGACCGCGCTCGGCACCGCGACCGCGTGCCCGGCGACCTAGTTTGACCGCCTAATCGCACTAACTCGCATCAATCACATGAACCGAAACAGACCCACCGCGCGTGGTTCCACTACCCAGCGAGCCGAGCGGCGAGTGTCCGTCTTCGGATATTCGTCCGAGGCGAGCGCCGGCGGAGCAAAAGCCCGAAGGGCTTTTACCCTCATCGAACTGCTCGTCGTCATCGCCA
>JAKAJJ010000016.1 GCA_021813835.1 bacterium
TCCAACACAAACGTACGATACGCACATTATCCCATTGCTTCTACGACCTCAAATACCACCTCGTCTGGACGCCCACGTACCGAGGCAAGGTCCTTGGTGCCGACAAGGTGAAGAGCGAACTCCGCAGGATCTTCGAAACCATCTGCAAATGGAAACATTGGGAGATCATCGAACTCAGCATTCAGAAAGACCACATCCACGTCTGCCTGCTCGCCACACCGCGCGATTCGGTCTCGTACGTCATGCAGATACTGAAGGGGAAGTCGTCTGCCTGGATGAAGAAGAAGATCAAACGCACCCACGGCCTCTACGAACGTCAGTCCCTTTGGGCGCGCGGCTACTTCGTCTCGACTGTCGGCATTGACAAATTCATCATCCGCCGCTACGTCAGCCACCAGCATCACCACAACGAAGTTGAGCAACCATCGCTCTTCGAGAAACTAACCGCCTAGCCCGCGTCAAGCGGGCAAACACAAAGCCACCGGCCCCTAGGCCGGTGGTCGTTTACATTTTCCCACATTCGCCCCTTTCCTCTCGAGGCAGTACAGCTCGTTCGCGCAAGTCGGTACGAAGAAGCGCTTCGTGCGCGGATTATAAGTGATTTTATTCACAATGCGGTCGGTCGTTTGAAAAAAGTTCAATAATTTTCCGTTCTCCGGATTTATTTCATACAGCCGGCCGTCGTTCGAACCGATCCAGAGCGAACCATCCGCAAGGGCGGGTGCCGCGAATATGCGGCCGTTCGTCTGGAATTCCCATCGGGCGCGTCCGGTATCCAGGTCGAGCGCGTAGAGGTGTTTATCGAGAGAGGCGGCATAGGCGGTATCGCCGTCGACGAGCGGCGTCGAGTAGATACCGCCGCCCGATTGGAAGGCGAAAACGGGCAAGCCGTCGCGCGCGGAGAGCGCGTAGCACTTCCCGTCCATCGAATTGAAAAGCACGAGCCGCCGCGCGGGGTCGTAGGCGAACGATGCCTTCACGCCGGCACCGGCCCGGTAATGCCACCGCAAGACGCCCGTTTTTTCATCGAAGGCGCAAATGATGCCGGCATTGTCGCCGATGACGACGAGATTTTCTTCGGGAATATGAAGCGGCGAACTATGAACGAGCGCGCCCATCCTCGCTTCCCATACGCGCTTTCCCGTTTTCATATCGAGCGTGACGATGCCGCCGCGCTTGCCGAGGAGGCCGAACTCAAGGCCGATGTAGAGCAGCCCCAGAGCAGGCGCAAGCGACGGAGACGAGCCGACCCAGTCCGCGTCGCCGTATGTCCAGCGTGCCGCGCCGGTCTCCGCGTCGAGCGCGTAGACATTTCCGTCGTATGCGCCGAAATACACGGTGTCGCCATAGAGGGCGGAGGATGAAAGAATGCCTTTCCCGTCGGGATGGCGCTTCGTCTCAAACTTCCAGAGCACATCTCCGGTTTCCTGGGAGAGCGCGTAAAACGTCCCCGCGTCGCTCCCGAAGAACACGCGCATCCCGTCGAGGACCGGCGCTGACTTCTGGACGACGAGATGATGGCTCGGTTCCGGCGCGGCGAACTTCCAGAGAATCTCGAACGATTCCTTCGGAACTTCGGGAGCGTCGGAGCGCTCGAGCGGCAAGCCGAAGTCCGCAAGCGTGAAGAGGGAGGAGAACGTGGCGCCCTGCTCCCCGGCGAATCGGTATGCGTCCCGCGCGCGGAACGCGAGAATCACGAAGACGTCGGTTATTTTCTTTCCGGCCGCCGAGAGGATTTTCATCTGCCGGTTCAGGGTCTGCCCCGAATTGGCGAGGTCGTCCACGAAGATAATCGGCTCATCGGTGAGCGTCCCCTCAATTATTTTCATAAGCCCCTGCCGCTTGCGCGATTTCCGGATGAAAAAGCCGTTCACCGGCGTTCCGCGCTCGACGCTCTTCATCACGATGGCCGCAACAAGCGGAATGCCTGCCGTCTCGACCCCGCCTATCTGAAAAGGATAGCGCCCGGCGTATTTTTCCCAAAATATCTCCGCGTAGCGATTGAGCCAGTGCGGCTGAAGCAGAAGCGCCCGGAAATCGAAGATCCAGGGCGATGTCGTGCCCTCTCCCTCGCGAATGATGATATGCGCGCCGTTTTCCCTGCGCTTGAGCGCGTAGTCGCGTATCGCGTTCCTGAAGTCGTCGTGGGAGGCCATAGTCATTCGAACATCCCCTCCGGCGAAAGCGCCTTCCCACTCCGTACTGACGCGTTCGGCGAAAGAGCTATGGAGTAGACCGGCTGTTCCGTCCGCTCGTCGAGGTCGAGCGTCTGCGCCAGAATCGCGTCATCGCACCCGGCCACCGGCCGCCCTCCTATGCCGAGCGCCGTCGCCGCAAGAAGGATATTTTGCGCCATATGCCCCGCCTCAAGGAGACCGAGGAGGTATGCGAAGTCGCCGTATCTAACGCTCGCCCGGCCCCACACGCCCGTGAATGCGACGAGAACGGGTGGCAGCGGCACGCCGAACGTGCGCAGGATGTCGTCCATACGCCGTTCCGGCACTTCCCAAAGGAATTCGAGCGCATGCGCTTTCGGATGGTAGTGGAAAGCGCCGAAAGGGTGCCCTTCAAGCACGGTCCCGATGAGGTACGTCTCGATGGGGAAGAGCGCACCGCCCGACGGGTAGTGCCGCCGTACGGAATCTTCGCGCATTCCGAGCGCGTTGCCGAGGAGCGTTCCGAGTTCCGCGGGCGAAAGCGGGCGCTCGAGCCCGCTTTCGAAGTACGACGCCCGGCGGCGCATCGCTTCGTGGAGAGGCATCGGGAATGCGCCCGGCGCGGGAAGCGCTATGCGCGGGAAGCGCGGATACTCCTTGTGCGTGCCGAGCGCGGCATCCAGGGAGGGAACTGCGCCGCGTCGCGTCGCGCGCGTTCCGCGCACATAGGCGTGGATCTTCGCGATGAATGTCGAGGAGGCATGCATACGTTCAAGCGAACGGATGCGGCTCGTCGAGGTAAGGATCACGCGGCGCATACCCGAACTGCCGGGGAATTTCGGAGAGGCGCGCACCGCCGACCGGCGGCAGCGTCTCATCATAGTAAAGCGGCTGCAGTTCCGGAATCACGACGAATTCGATGTGCCATCCCGGAACGTTTGCGGCGGCGCCGGTCAAACTCGCCGATGCGAGTTCGTATCCCCGCGTCCGGCACCATTCGGCGATACGCGCGAAATGCGCCTCGTCCGCGTCGTTTCCCCACGCTTCTTTTCCGAGCGGGCGCGCGTCTCCTTCGATAAGAAATGCAAGGCGGTCGGCGTAGCCCTCCTGCGCCCAATAGAGCAGGCGCCCGTATTGACCGACTTCTTTTGGCTTCATATCGGAGCTCCCGCCTCCATTCCCTTGCTCCCGTGTTCCGCGATGAGCTCGAAGCGCTTCAAGGAGCGCCCCTTCCGCGGCCACCGCAGGATCGGCTCCCGCCTTGAGGCCGAAGGAGAACCGTGGGAGGTTCCCCGTTTTATCCTCAAGAACGGCGCCGAGCGCGTAGGCTGGCGCGTCCGTGGGGAACCGGAGGATATGGGGCTCGAAGCGGTGTCGCCGGCACTGCTCGACGAGCCGCGCGAAGAACCCGTTTCGCTTAGAAAGTTCTTCGGTATCAACCCGCGGCGGCGAAATCCGGTTCAGCCAGGTAATGACGTAGGCATCGCGTTCGATGACCTCCAGAGCGCCGGAGAGCAGGGCATGTATGCGCACGGGGTGAACGGCAAGGCCGGTCGTTATCGACGGGCGGATAGCAGGTTCCGTGTTTAAGGGGCTGAATGCGCAGAGCTTCTTATTGCCACTCACGACTTGCGCGGGAATCCACACCGGCTTCTTTCCCGTCCACGAATAGCCCTTCACCCAGGCAAATAGGCAATCGGGAGCAAACCGAAGCCGGCCGTTCTTCGCCCGCTGTTCCTTGCCATATGACGCGAACCGCGCCGGCTCGATATTGTTCTTCCGCCGCATTTCTTCGACTGTCGCATTGCGGCGCGCGGCGAACGGGTCGGCGCTCTCGAACCATACGTACCGCTCGAGCGCTTCGCCAAGCATCGTCGTAAGCGCGCGCCTCTCATCGTCGAGGGCGCTCCCTTTTGCCGTGGCATGTTTACTCGTCCCGCACTCCGCGTACCAGTTCACCACGCGCGGTTCGTCCGGAATACTCGGAAGTTTCTCATAAGAAGTGATGATTCCCCGTGCGCGGAACGTTTCCGCGAGTTCAAAAAGATCCACAAGGTCCGCGGATTCATAGCCGATACGAGCCATATCATACGCAAATTCCCCACCAAGCCGTTGCTCCAGGAAATTGATGAACGATATAAGAGAACGCACTGCTAGTGATGATGCGTGCGCTTTCGCCCACACGCGGTCAAACGGGACCACGTCCTTCAGCATCGATTGATGATAGCAAGAGGTCCGTTATCCACAAGCCGGCGCCAACCGAATGCTTAAGCGGGACTATACTAAACATATGGTCGCTATCCAGCGCGCATATGGAAGAGGGCGGGCTTTTGCTCGGGGATTGCTTGCAACTTTTGCTGTTCTTTTTGGATTCATCACGCTTTTCTTTGTCGCTATTCCGAAGTTGTGGGGCACGAACGGCTCAAACCAAAGCTCGTCTATTGACGTCTTTACCCCGAACACGGCTCATGCCGATACTCCCTCCAGTTCCAGTAGCGTCGGTGATTGTTGTTCTTGCGATAGTGCCGGTGCCGGTAGCTGTGGTAGCTAGCGGCGGTAGCGGTTATTAAAAATGGAAACAAATAAAAGTATTGCCGCGTGGTTGGTAAGTGCTCTCGTTGCCATTGTGCTCATTGGTTTCGGCATTTGGTATTATCGCATGCAGACATTAACGTCAAACGTTGCCATAAATAATGCGGTTACGAACACGCCATCCGCGTTCCTTATGAAAACGAACGCCGATTTCGTTCGTGCGCAGAGCCTCCTCAAGGCCGGCGATTATGCAGACGCTATAGCAAGCTACAATGTCGCACTTGCATCTGCAACCTCAACAGTCAGCAAGGGGCAGATTTTATATAAAATTGCGGCGGCGACCGCTTTGAACGGCGACCCCGCCGGCGCCATTAAGCTTTATAAAAAAATTGCCGCCGACGGTTCGAATATTAATATTTTGCGTGCGTACGCCGTGAGTGCGATGAGCGAGCTCTACTACGCTGCTCTCATTCCGTCGCTCACGACGGAAATTTTTAAAGGGGATCCTTACGCATCATTTTATATTGCTACAAGTACCGCACTTTCTTATCGACGCCTAAACGAGTATGCCATATCATTCTATCCCCTCGCGCTGCCAGAACTGCGCGTTGCCGCTTGGTATGCGGCGCACCTCGCGCGACTAGGCAATATTTCCACGAGTTCCCCCGAGGTGGCGGCTGATCTTGCCGTCATAAATCAAGGCCTGCAAAAGGCTAACGCAGACATACGACGCATCAGATATGATCCAAATGCAAACGGCGACATTCCCAATGCGCTTATGCGCGAAGCAGTCATACTCGGACAACTCTCATCCGTCCATCTCGAATCTGCCGATACAGCTGAAGCTGCGTATCGAAATGCGCTCGCAATGTATAACAGCTTCGGCTTCGCTCCTGGAACTGACGGATATGCGCGCTATTATTACGCGCTCTTTTTGACCCAAACATATGGGCAATCGCGAGCAAATGATGTCCAAACTATCCTGAAACCGCTCTACACGACGGCTGGCTATCAAAAGTATCCCGTGCAATCCTTCTTCAAGGAAGCGCGACTCCATAACGGTATGATAAAGAAAGGACTCGCGGATATGGCGCGTCTTGATCCCGGCTTCAGAACGCTCCTTGTCTCGCTCGGTTGGACCTCCTCCGATTTCTAGCAGACGCACCCTACTTCCCCCGATGGATATGTCACCCGCGCGACGGCCCATACGTTCTTGGGCGCGTACGATATTCTTCGTCGGACTCGTTTCCTTTCTCACCTTTGGTGCCGGCTTCTCTGTCTTACGCGGTCCGACACGGACACCAATAGCTGGACCGGAATTTCCAATCATCGGTTCCGATGCGCACACTATCGGGAGTCCGGACGCGCCTGTACAGTTATTCGTCTATATGGACCTCGATTGCGCGTACTGCAAGTGGTTCCACACCATCACCCTTCCACGCATCCTCGCCGCCCACGGCGCCGACGTCCTTGTCATCTACCGCGAATTCCCGCTCGCGAGCCACCCCTTTGCGTATCCTGCCGCACAAGCGGCCGAATGTGCGTACGCCGAGGGCGGGAATGCGGCGTATTTCGCGTTTGTCGACCGGCTGTACGCGGCGATGCGGCCGGACGAGACGTATCCGCCATCCATCCTCACCGACACGGCGCAGGCCATCGGTCTCGATAACCGTGCCTTCAACCGGTGTCTCGACACCGGAAGTGAGAAAGCTGCCGTCGACCGCGACCGCTTGGAAGGTTCCATTGCGGGCGCAACGCAGGCGCCGAGCATTCTCATCCGTCACGATAACCGTTCCATTCTTGTCACTGGTAATTATCCGGCTCAGATCGAGGCAGCAATCGAATACTTTATGCACAGCATTACGTCGTGATTCAAAAATTCGTGGTATAGTTGAACATTATCAACACAATAGCCATTGTTATGCGCACCATTTTCAATGATCTTCCGAGTTTCTTCGCTGGTATCTTCATCGCAGCTATTGCGACGACGCTTCTCATCTACCTTACACCGCTCAAGCACCTGAATCTTGTCCCCCCAACAATGCATGAAGTCGATCCAATGGCCTTCTACAAGGAGAACACTGCCCATCCAGATCAATATCTTTTCATCGATGTTCGTACTCCAAATGAATATGCGGCCGCGCATCCAAAGGGAGCCATTAACATACCCATCGAGGATTTGACTTCAATGCAGTACCAGCTCCCACGAAGCGGGAAGCAAATCGTGCTCACGTGCACGACCGGCCGACTCGCGGCCATCGCCTATGGATATCTCGAAGACATGGGCTTCCTCAACCTGCTTCACCTCACGGGGGGTTTGCAGCAGTGGGCGCTTGACGGGCTCCCCGTCGAGGGAACGAGCGTGCCGGCCTCGACGAACAGCCTGTCGCTCGCGGTCGCGGAGTCGCTCACATGCCCCGGCGCGTAGGAGAATACCTAGAACGCCACCTCTCTCATTCGAACTCTTCTCCTTGCAACCGTGCAAGCCGTGCAAGGCGAAGGAATTCCTTCTCCCATTCGTCCGTGAGGATATCCGCCTGCCGCTTTGTGTTCCGCGGCGGAATGGGCGTCGAGACGGGCAGCCCGAGGAAGTACAGCACGCGACTGACCGTCTCCTCATAGTTCGCGTCGAGCGCTTCGTAGGTGATTTCCAGAGGCGTAATGCCATTTCGTGCGAAGAATTCTTCCCAACGGGCGGTATTTTCCCGTACGAACGAGAGGTGACGCACTATCTCATCGAAATTGAACGCGCCGTCGCCGCCCGGCTCTTCGGCTTGCCGGTACATCGGCGGGTAGCCGCCGGGGAATTCCCACCACACCCTTGTTTTCACGGCGCGGTAGAGGGAAATCGCTTGCCGCACGTCGTTCTTGCGTCGCAGCCATAAGTAATGGAGGTTCGGGAAACGAGCTTCAAGTATCCTGGCAACAGGCGCGCTGGGGCGGCCCCCTTCCGCATCGATTTTTGACACGAGCACCGGTAGCTGCTCGAAATGGACTTTCGTTCCAAATACGCCGTTCGGCGTTGTTGACATCGCGACAACCTTCCGCAGATACTTCTTATCCATCGTCGCGCCGAGGTACTCCCTGCGGTACGAAGCCGTCGGCTCATTCGGGTTGAAGTATTCGGCAGGCCGCCCGGCGATGCCCGTACGCCGCAGCGCTTCGCACAGGAGGGTGCTGCCGGTGCGAAGCCCGCTGCAGATGATATATGATAGGCGCGGGGTAATTCGGCGGCGGAACAGGGGCATACGTTACTCGGCTCGATGCTATAGTGTAGCGCATATGGCCGTTCATGGCGCACAGCTTCGCCCGAAGCGGGCACGATTGGCGATAACGCGGCTGGCTTCCGCTGCCCGCCCGTTCGCTGCCGGCGTCGCCCTTCTCATCGGCCTCGCGGCCGTTACGGGTGGATTTGCGCCGCTCTCGACAGCGGCGGCGCGGTACGCGTGGAACGCGTATCGCGCCGGTCCCGTCGCGCTCGCGCTCGACCGCAGCGACGCGAACCTCGCGTACGTCATCGGCACCTATTATTTCGGCAACCAGGGGATGCCGGGGGCCGCCCATCCCTACGACCTCGCGCTCGCCGAGCGCGCGCTCAAGAAGGCGATTTCCATCGCTCCTTCGCTTCCATTAGCGCATTATACCCTCGCGCGGATCGAGTTCGTGAATGGCGACTTTGATCCCGCGCTCCGAAACCTGGATGCGGAGCTTGCTCTTTATCCTGGCAATAAGCGTCCGCTCTACATCCGCGGCCTCGTCTACGCGTACCGCGGGGCCGACGGCGATCTCGCCCGCTCGGAAGGCGACTTCCGCGCATTCGTCGCCTGGGCGCCTCTCGAGTGGGCGGGATACAATGACCTCGCATATGTATTGGCTAAGGAAAAGAAATACGCCGATGCCGCGTCCGTCCTTGCGGACGGCATAAAGAATGCCGACGGCGGAGACGCGAATCCCTGGCTCTGGAACTCGCTCGGCGTCGCGCAACTGAACCTCGGGAAGCCGCAGGCGGCGCTCGCATCCTTCAAAAAGGCGCAGGCGTCCGCCGCGCTTCTTACGGACGCCGACTGGCAGAGGGCATATCCGGGGAATGACCCCGCATCCGCCGCAGGCGGATTCGACGCTTTCAAAAGCGGGATACTCGAAAACCTTGCCACGGCATACCAAGCGCTCGGCAAATGACCGGTGTTGATAACGCTCCTCGCAAGCCACCGCCGCCGATATACTTTTGGTATGAGAACCGCCCGCGCGCGCAGGGTTGCGCTCTATAGCGTTCTGGGTCTCGTGCTCGCCGGCGCCGTTGGTTTCGTTCTCCTCGGCTCCCGCGCCGCGTATACGAACGTCGCCGCGAACGCGGGAAATGCGTCGCAATGGTCGGAACAGCTCGGCGCAGGGCGCGTATTCCCGGCCTGCGCATCGAGCGTGGCCCCCTGCACGGCGACGCCTTCCAATCCGACGGTAGGCCAAACGGTCACCTGGAACGAATCATCCGCTGATGTAGCCCAGTTCCAATTAGGTGGTCCTAACCCCTACGTTCAAGAGGCTTGGTATCTCGGGACCAGTCCGAATGTTATGGGCATGAACCTGAACGCATCTTGCGGCGCCTTCACTGGAATATCTTGCCCTGTTTCGGCACAACAAACCTATTCGTCCCCCGGATGGCAATATGCGGAACTCCAGATTTACTACTCCGATAGTGATGCTGCCTATTGCGGTCTTGAGACCTGCAACCCTGTTTACGGCTCGGCGACGGAAGATTGTTCTGTATACGTGTCACCCGCGTCACCACCGACCGCTTCGCTCACCGTGAACGGCGTCCATAACCTCACGGTAAATCCGGGCGATGCCTACAGCTTCGCGTGGAACTCGACGAACGGAACAAGCTTCAGCTCGGTATACTCGACGAACAGCGTCGCCTGCGCACAGGCGGCCGGCGCGACCGGTAATCAGACCACGAACATTCCCTGGATAGCGGATACCGCAAACGGTAGCGCAGGGCCCTATACGGCGCCCACGTCGCAGGCGGGATGTACCTACACCGTGACCTATGAGGTATCCGGTCCCGGCGGTCACGCATTCGACAACATCGCGGTAATCCATGCGCTTCCTCCGCCGACCGCCTCGCTCACCGCGTCCCCGAGCACGATTGACAGCGGCCAGTCCTCGACGCTCTCGTGGTCCTCGACGAACGCAACCTCCTGCACCGGTACCGGATTTTCGACGGGCGGCAAGACCTCCGGAACCGCTTCGACGGGCGCGCTCACACAGACATCGACATATCAGGTTACGTGTTTCAATTCCGTGGGTACGTCCGCTCCCGCTTCCGCGACCGTGACCGTGCTTCAGCCGAACGTAACCATCAGCGCGAGTCCCCAGCGCGTACCCTCCGGCGGCTCGATCACGGTCTCCTGGAATGCCACGAACGTGAACTCCTGCTCCATCACGAAGAATGGCTCGCCCTGGAAGAACAACTTGAAAGCCGACGCGAACCGCATCGTGTCCGGCTCGACCACGGATGCCATCACGAACCAGACGACCTACGGTATCGTCTGTTCGAACAATTCGAGCGCCACGGCCGCTACCGCCTCGCAGATCGTGAACGTGACCCAGGTCTTCCAGGAATTCTAGAGACGTGCTACCATCGGCGGGATGAAAAAGGACATCCACCCGGAGGGCTACCGGCCCGTCGTCTTCGAAGACCTCGCCTCGGGGGCGAAGTTCCTCATCGGCTCGACTATCGAGACCGGGGAGACGGCGACGTTCGAAGGGAGGGAGTACCCCAAGGTGTCCGTCG
>JAKAJJ010000017.1:0-10057 GCA_021813835.1 bacterium
GTCGTCCTTGAAGTGCGCGCCGGCGTCGGCGGCGAGGAAGCGGCGTTCTTCGCTCGCGACCTGAAAGAGATGTACCAGAAGTATGCCGAAAGCCGCGGCTGGAAGACCCGCGTCCTCGACGACCTCACCCTCGAGATCAAGGGCGCGGACGCCTATGATGCGCTCCGCTACGAGACGGGCGTCCACCGCGTCCAGCGCGTGCCGGCGACGGAAAAATCGGGTCGCGTCCACACGTCGGCGGCATCGGTCGCGGTTCTGCCGATCCGCGCGAAGCCGGCGGTGGACGTGAATCCCGCCGATATCGAGATGGAATTCTCCCGCTCGGGCGGGGCGGGCGGCCAGAACGTGAACAAGGTGGAGACGGCCGTGCGGCTCGTCCACCGGCCGACCGGCACGGACGTCCGCTCCTCCTCCGAGCGCAGCCAGCAGGCCAACCGCGAGAAAGCGATGCAGATCCTCCTCGCCAAACTCGAACAGCTCCAGGAAGAGGCGGAGGCGAAGAAGCACGCGGCGGAGCGCAAGGCGCAGATCGGGACCGGGGACCGCTCCGAGAAGATCCGCACCTACAACTACCTCCAGGACCGCGTTACCGACCACCGTCTCAAAGAATCCTGGCACAACCTGCCGGCCATTATGGCCGGCGGCATCGGCGATATCGTGGGAGCGCTCCAAGCGGCGGAGGACGCGGAGCGCATCGGCACGGCATCGGATGAATAAGAGCGTTCCGCGCGGCAAGCGGTGACTTGGGTATCTTGACTTGGGTGTCTCGCCGCCAAGTCGACTTGGCGGCGAGACACCCAAGTCACCGCTTGCCGCGCGTCGCGTGAGGAATCTGCTTGCTTTCATTCCGCGATTCGAGTAAAGTGGCGCGATATGGCCGAAGCGCAGAACGCGGCGGAAGTCGGGCGCCTCTTCAATACGGGGGCGCATTTCGCGCAGGTGAGGAGCCGCCGGCACCCCTCGATGAAGCCCTTCCTCGTGGGCGCAAAAGGGCGGCAGGAAATCATCGACCTTGCCCAGACGGCCGAGCAGCTTGCCGCCGCGAAGGCCGTGCTCGCGACCTTCGCGAAGGAAGGGAAGACGGTGCTGTTCGTCGGCGGGAAGACCGAAATCGCCGCGCTCGTGAAGAAAGCGGCGCAGGACGTCGGCGCGCCCTACGTCGCGGCGCGCTGGCTCGGCGGCACCATAACCAACTGGAGCGAGATCAAGAAGCGCATCGACCGTCTTGCGGAACTCGCCGAAAAGACGGCGGCGGGAATGCTCGCCAAGCAGCATACGAAGCTTGAGCTCGTGCGCCTCGAGCGGGAGAAGAAGCGGCTCGAAGCGCGCCTCGACGGCATCACGGCGCTCGAGAAGCGCCCGGACGCCCTCGTCGTCGTCGACACCAAGCACGAAAAGCACGCGGTGAAGGAAGCGCGCGAGGCGGGCATCCCCGTCATCGGCGTTATGAGCTCCGACTGCGCGCTCTCCGACGCCGCTTACCCGATCGTCGCCAACGACGCGTCGCGCGAAACCGTGCGGCTCATCCTCACGGAACTCACCGACGCGTTCGCTGCAGCCCGCGCCGCCTAGAGCGGAGGGAAAGGTGCGTGGCGGTTCTCCCGCTTTTCTTTTATACTGGTATCGACGTATGGAACTCACAACCGATGTCATCAAGCAGCTGCGCGACGCGACGGGCGTGTCCGTGATGCAGTGCAAAAAAGCGCTCGAGGAGGCGGGCGGCGACCTCGCGAAAGCCGAGGTCATCCTGCGCAAGCGCTCGGCCGCGTCGGCGCAGAAGAAGGCCGGCCGGGATCTCGGCGCCGGCGCCGTCGGAAGTTATACCCACGACGGCGCCATCGGCGCGATGGTGCTCCTCTCCTGCGAGACCGACTTCGTCGCGAGGAATCCGGAGTTCGTCGCGCTCGCGCGCGAGCTCGCGATGCAGGTCGCCGCGACCAATCCGGCGTACCGCTCGCTCGAGGATATTCCCGCCGACGCGAAGGAGGCGGCGCTCGCCGTCTTCAAAGAAGAGGTCGCCGGGAAATCGGAAGATATGCGGGAGAAAATCCTGGACGGGAAGCTTGCGAGCTACTTCCGCGACCAGGCGCTCCTCGACCAGCCCTTCATCAAGGACGAGAGCAAGACCGTCCGCGACCTCGTGAACGAGGCGACGCAGAAATTCGGCGAGCGCGTCGAGGTGAGCCGCTTCGCGCGCTTCTCCGCCCGCTAACCGCCGTGGCGCACCTCTTCTTCATCCTCGCCGCCCTTCTCCTCCTCGCGGGGTTCCTCGCGCTCGTCTCCTACGAGGCGCGGCGCGGCACACGCTTCTTCGCAGGCGCGCGCGCGCGCCTCGACGGGGAAGTCGAGCGCGTCGAGTTCGTCCTCGCGCATATCGATTTCGGCGCGCTCCTCCAGAGCGAGTTCCGGCGCGCGGCCAGCCGCCTCGGGCACGCTCTCGCGCAGTTCTCGCTCCAGGCCGTGCGGGCGGCCGAACGCTTCCTCACGCGGCTCGTCCGCTACTTGCGCACGCGGCACGAGCATGACATCCGTCCGCGCGCGCCCACGCGCGAATTCGTAAAGACCCTTTCCGATTTCAAGGGGCATCTCGAAGCGACACGCCCGGAGATGACCGAGATACAATAAGCGTGCGCCCCGTTCGCGCTCGTTCGCCGGCATAGCTCAGGGGGTAGAGCGACACTTTTGTAAAGTGTGGGTCGGGGGTTCGAATCCCTCTGCCGGCTCCACCAGTGGTTTTAGTTTTGTATGAAAAACTTCGCTCGGGCGCTATCGGGGATCTCGAGACGGGTCCTAGAGGCCCGGCGTCGTCGAGGTCGTCACCGCGCCCGTGAGCGCCCCTTTCGGGAACCGCTCCTCGAGAGCGGCAAGCGACGTGAAGCCGTAGGACGCCTTGCCGTCGATGACGAACGCGGGCAGCGCGTCCTTCACTTTATTCAGCGTGATAAACGTCTGGAGCGCGCCGAGAGCGAGGCGGTAGTCGAAGGAGTAGACGCGCAGCGACGGGTAGGTGCTGCGCAGGTAGGAGAGCGCATAGCCCGCCTTGTCGCAGTCGCCGCAGTCGCCGGCGTTGCTGTAGAAATAGAGCACGATGACCGGCTTCGTGCCGCAGGCCGCGGCGAGCTGCTTCGTGATGAGGTAGTCGCGGATCTCGAGCAGGGAGTACTGCTGTTTCAGCCGCACCACCTGCGCGTTGTCGCTCCCGAGCTGGCTCTCGGCGTACGCGAGGCGCCCGCCGAGGTCCGCGAGCTCGCCGGTGAGCGCGGTGGACGACGCGGCGCTGTCGCAGGGCGCCGCTTCGAGCAGGGAAAACTGCGTGTCGAGCGAAAGCGTGTCGATGGAGATCTGGTCCTCGATCGCCGAGAGCTCGGCGACCCGCGCGCGGTTCAGGTAATCGACCGCGTACGCCACCGTCCCCACGAGGGCGGCGGTGACGAGGAGGGCGATGAGAACGTTTCGCGTCACGAGCGGCATACGGGCGTCTTAGCGCCACCCGCGGCGTTTGCCGAGGGCGACGTCAACCGTGGCGCGCAAAAGCCAGAGGGGCGCGATGAAGCCGTAGAGGAACGTGTAGGATACGAGGCCGACGGCGAGGTTGCCCGGCGTTTTCGAAAGCCGCTTGCCGAGGATGATGAGCGACAGGGACGCGAGGACGGCCGCGGCGCCGAGGACGAGGTAGCCGCTCGCGGGGAAATAGAACCAGTCGAAGGAGCCGTGGGGCGCGAGCGCGTAGGAAAGGGGAATGCCGGCGCGCATCTCGATCGCCGCCAGAACGCCGCGCATAAGCGTGAAGAGCATGAAGAAAAAGAGGAGCACGCTGCCGGCGATGGCCGCGAGCGCGAGCGGCAGGATGAGCACGCCGAGCGCGCCGTGGCGGCGCGCGCCGATGAGGCCGCGGTACTCGCCGAGCACGTTGCGCAGGAAGCCGCTCGTCCAGCGGGCGCGCTGCCGTATGAGCTGCGGGATGGTGCTCGGCGCCTTCGTATACACCCGCGCCCGCGGCGCGTTCTCGATGCCGTACCCCGCCCGCTGGATGCGCAGAGCCATTTCCATGTCTTCGGTCTGGTAGCCGTGCCGGAACCCCCCGAGCTCCTCGAGGACGGCGCGGCGGTAGAAAGAAAAAGGCCCCGGCGTGACGTACAGGCCGTTTACCGAGGCCACGGCGTGCCGGAAAGCGATGCCGAATGTGTATTCGGCGTTCTGCATGTGCTGGAGCAGGTTCGCCGGGCGGTGCACGGACATCGCGGCGGTGACCGCCGCGACCCGCGGTTCGGCGAAGCAGGGAACGAGCTCCCGGAGGGCGTCCGGCTCGACGAACGAGTCGGCGTCGAGGCAGCCGACGATGTCCGCGTTCGTCGCGGCGATGCCGGCGTTCAGGGCCGTGTGCTTGCCGCCGTTCTCCTTGTGGATGACGGAGACCTGCGGGTGGCCTTCAAACCGGCTCATCGCCGCGGCCGTGCCGTCGGTGGAGCCGTCGTCCACGAGGATGACGGAGAGCTTCTCTTTCGGGTAGTCGAGCGCGACGAGCGATTCGACCGTCCCCGCGATGGTGCGCTCCTCGTTCCAGCAGGGAACGACGACGGCGACCGCCGGGAGCGCCGCATCGCTTGAGGCGGGGCGGCGAGCGCGCGCTCCGCGCGCGGGCGCCGACAGGAGCGTCACGATGAGGAATGATTCGAAGAATATCGCCAGGAACAGGAACGGGTACGCCAGCGCCTCCGGACTCATAGCGGAGAGCATACCACTTTGGTATGATTTTTTCATGCCCGGGCGCTTGCACCCCGTTTCCATCGCCATCCGCGACTTCGCCGCCATCTTCGGCCGTATGGGCTTCGGCGTCGCGTACGGCCCCGAGCTCGAGACCGAGTGGTACAACTTCGACGCGCTCAACATCCCTCCGGACCATCCGTCCCGCGATATGTGGGACACCTTCTGGGTGAAGACGAAGGCCGGCGAAGGGCGCGCGCTCCTGCGGACGCACACCTCGCCCGTGCAGGTACGCGCCCTCGAGAAGCACGGCGCGCCGATCCGCGTCATCGCGCCCGGCAAGGTGTTCCGCAACGAAGCGACGGACGCCACCCACGAAGCGCAGTTCTACCAGCTCGAAGGGCTCGCGGTCGGGGAAAATATTTCCCTCGCGCATTTGAAGGGGACGCTCGACCGGTTCGTGCGCGAGTATTTTGACGCGAGCGCGAAGCTACGCTTCCGGCCGAGCTATTTCCCGTTCACGGAGCCGTCGGTGGAAGTCGATATGTGGTTCCCGGCCCAGGAGAAGTGGCTCGAAGTGATGGGCGCCGGAATGGTGCATCCGAAGGTGCTCGAGAACGCCGGCGTCGATCCGGCAAAATACCAGGGATTCGCTTTCGGCGCCGGCATCGAGCGCCTGCTGATGATCAAGCACGGCATCCCGGACGCGCGCCTCTTCCACTCGGGCGACATCCGCTTCGTGTACGGATTCGACGAGAAACCGGTATGAAGGTCTCGCGCGCGTGGCTCCAGAAATATTTCAATGACCCGCTGCCGCCGGCGCGCGAACTCGCCGACGCTCTCACGTTCCACGCGTTCGAGATAGAAGAACACACGGACGATATGCTCGACGTGAAGGTCCTGCCGAACCGCGCGGCCGACTGCCTCTCGCACCGCGGGATCGCCAAAGAGCTTTCCGCCATCCTCGCCGTTCCGCTCGCGAACGACCCCCTTGCAGAAGGTGCCCTTCTGCGGGGATTCCCGGCGACGAGCGCGCTCGCGGTGGAGATCGAAGACCCGAAAAAGTGCCCGCGCTACGTCGGCGCCCTCGTGAAAGGCGTCGCGATCGGCCCCTCGCCCGACTGGCTCAAGAAAGCGCTCGAGGCCGTCGGAGCGCGCTCCGTCAACAACGTCGTGGACGCCACGAATTACGTGATGCTCGACATCGGCCAGCCGCTCCACGCCTTCGACGCGGCGAAGCTCGCGGGGAAGGAGGGCCGGTATGCCGTCGGCGTGCGCGGCGCGAGAGCCGGCGAGAAGATCGCGACGCTCACGGGCGAAACGTACGAACTGCCGGAGAACGCGCTCCTCATCACGGACGCGCAGCGCGACCTGCCGGTCGGCATCGCCGGCATCAAGGGCGGCAAGGCGGCGGAGGTGGCGGGCGCGACGACGGACCTCGTCATCGAATCGGCGAATTTCGACGGCCCCTCCGTCCGCCGCGCGGCGCAGGCGCTCGCGCTCTTCACCGACGCGAGCGCGCGCTTCCAGAACCGGCCGTCGCCCGAACTCGCCGCGTACGGGATGCGCGATGTGCTCGCCCTCATCACGGACATCGCCGGTGGAGAAGTCGTGGGCGTCGTCGACGAATACCCGTCGCCCGCGCCCGCGCACCCGTCGGTGAAGGTGTCGCTCGCGCGCATCAACGGACTTCTCGGACGCGGACTCGAGGGAATGGCTCCGGTTGCCGACATCTTCAGCCGCCGTTTCGGCTTCTCCTCCGTGCCTGCCGGAGAAACGATTACCGTCACGCCGCCCTTCGAGCGCACCGACCTCGTGATTCCCGAAGACCTCGTCGAAGAGGTCGGCCGCATACTCGGCTACGATAGCGTGCCCTCGGCCGAACTGCCGCCCGCGGGCGAGGGCGACCAAGCGCGTTTCCGCGGCATCGAGCGGATGAAGGACCAGCTCGTCGAACAGGGCTTCACGGAGGTCTCGACGCAGTCATTCGCTCCGAAGGGCGACGTCGTGCTCGCCAATCCGCTCGACAAGACCAAGCCCGCGCTGCGCACCTCGCTTGAGGGCGGGCTCGCCGACGCGCTGAAGAAAGCGAAGGAGTACGCGCCGCTCACGCTTCCTCCCGGCGGGAAGCCGAGGATCTTCGAGGTCGGCGCGGTGTTCCCGAAGGGAGGAGAATATTTGGAACTTCGAGCTACGGAATCGTGTGTCGAGGCAGGACTGTCTGACGCGAAGTTTACCCGGCACCTTTCTGATGGTGTCGGGCTCGAGGAGTACGGCAAGGACTACGCCCCGAAGCGCTACGAACTCGGCGCGTACAAGCCGTTCTCGCCCTATCCGTTCATCGTGCGCGATGTCGCCGTGTGGGTGCCTTCTGGTACGGATTACGGACTTACGATGTCCCTAATTCGCGGAAACGCCGGAGAGCTGCTTGTGCGCCTGGATCAATTCGACCGTTTTGAAAAGGAAGGGAAGGTCTCCTACGCGTTCCGGCTCGTATTTCAGTCGTTCGAGCGCACGCTCACCGACGAGGAAGTGAACGGCGCTCTGGAAGCGGTCTGCGCCGCGCTTGCCGAAAAGGGCTTTGCGGTGCGTTAAAAAACGCCCGAACTGTGCTATACTGGAAAGGCAATAAAGCGTTTATTTTTATGGCTAAAAAGGCGAAAAACGAGGCAGGGAAGCGCGGCGCCCTTGGCGCCGCGGGCCATGTCCGCCACACTGCATCAAGTGTGACGGGCCATACCTATGACGCCTCCTCGATCACCGTCCTCGAGGGGCTCGAGCCGGTGCGGAAGCGTCCGGGAATGTACATCGGGACGACCGGTCCCGAGGGCCTCCACCACCTCGTGTGGGAAATTTTCGATAACGCGCGCGACGAGGCGATGGGCGGGCACGCGGACGACATCGAGGTCGCGCTCCTGCCCGGCGGCTCCGTGCGGGTCGCGGACAACGGCCGTGGCGTGCCGGTCGGCATCCATCCGAAGACGAAGGTCTCGGCGCTCGAGACGATCATGACGACGCTCCACGCCGGCGGGAAGTTCGGCGGCGCGGAATCGGGATATACGGTCTCGGGCGGCCTCCACGGCGTCGGCGCCTCCGTGGTCAACGCGCTCTCGGCGCACACGACGGTGACGGTCCACACGGATGGCGGCATCCACCGCCAGGAATACAAAATCGGCAAGCCGCTTGCGAAGGTGAAGAAGATTGGCACGACGAAACTCCACGGCACCATCGTGAAGTTCACGCCGGACACCTCGATCTTCACGGACGGCATCGAGTGGAACTGGGAGAAGATCATCGCGCACCTGCGCCAGCAGGCGTACCTCGTGAAGGGCGTGCGCATCACCGTCATCGACGCGCGTGCGCTCCCGGCCGTCGCGGACGAGGACTGCTTCACCCTGCGCGAGCTCGCGCTCCCCGCGCCGTCGATGACTTTTTACTTCGAGGGCGGTCTGAGATCGCTCGTCGCGTTCTACAACAAGCACCAGGAGCCGATCCATAAGAATATCTTCTACGTCGACCGCGCGGAGGGCGGCGTCGCGGTCGAAGTCGCGCTCCAGTACGTGGACGACATCACGCCGAGGATCACCGCCTTCGCGAACAACACCTACAACGCCGAAGGCGGCACGCACGTGACCGGCTTCAAGACCGCGCTCACGCGCACCCTCAACACCTACGGCCGCACGGCCAACATCCTCAAGGAAAAGGACGAGAACTTCACCGGCGACGACGTGCTCGAGGGCATCACCGCCGTCATTTCGGTCAAACTGCGGGAAATCCAGTTCGAAGGGCAGACGAAGGCGAAGCTCGGCTCAATGGAGGCGCAGGGCGCGGTCGCGACCGCGTTCGGCGACGCCTTCGCCGCATTCCTCGAGGAGAATCCCGACGACGCGCGCGCCATCGTGAACAAGGTCCTCCTCGCCCTGAAAGCGCGCAAGGCGGCGAAGGCGGCGAAGGACTCGGTGCTCCGCAAGGGAGCCCTTGAGGGGATGACGCTTCCCGGCAAGCTCGCCGACTGCCAGGTGAAGAACGCCGAGGAAGCCGAACTGTTCATCGTCGAGGGCGATTCGGCGGGCGGGTCGAGCAAGCAGGGCCGCGACCGCCGCACGCAGGCCATCCTCCCCTTGCGCGGCAAGATCCTGAACGTGGAGCGCGCCCGCATCGACCGCATGCTCGCCTCGGCCGAGATCCGCGCGCTCGTCGTCGCGCTCGGCACCGCCATCGGGGACGTCTTCGATATTTCCAAACTCCGCTACCACAAGATCGTCATCGCGACCGATGCCGACGTGGACGGCGCGCACATCCGCACCCTCCTCCTCACGCTCCTCTACCGCCATTTCCGGCCCATCATCGAGGGCGGGTTCGTCTACATCGCCCAGCCGCCGCTCTATAAGATTTCGAAAGGGAAGGCCGTTGCGTATGCCTACTCGGACAAGGAGAAGGAAGCCGTACTGAAAGAGCTCGGCGTCGCGCCCGAGGAGGTTTCCGAGAATCCGACGGAGGGCGAGGGGCCGGCGGAAGAAAATGAAGGGGAAGTCATGGCCGCGAAGAAACCGACCAAGGTGAACATTCAGCGCTACAAGGGCCTCGGCGAAATGAACCCGTCGGAACTGTGGGAAACGACGATGGATCCGGCGCGGCGCGTCCTCAAGCGCGTCACCATCGAGGACGCGGAGGCGGCCGACCGCATCTTCGACATCCTGATGGGCACGGATGTCGCGAGCAGGAAGAGCTTCATCCAGTCGAACGCGAAGTTCGCGACGCTCGACGTCTAGAACGCTCGCGACCGTTCCTTGAGGAGTACGCGTCGCCGCCCCTGCGCGGCGGCGCGCTCACTCTCGGCTCGCAAATGGCGCCACGGCTTCTTTACTGTGTCGCCATTACCATGCTGCTTCGCCTCCGAGAGCCTCCTCTCGGAACGGCCGCTCACGCGGTACGCGCTAGGAGCCGAGGATGGTGAGTTTGGCGGACGCGCTGTCGTTTTGCGTATTCGATTCGGGAATCGCGCGGTCGAAGTTCGCGGTGATGGAAATGGTCTGGTTCGCGCCCTTGTTCGCCTGGTCGAAGCCGAGCGTGTACTCAATGCTGTCGCCCGGATAGAGCGCCTGCTGGGTCTGGGATTGGTAGACGTACGCCGTCTGAGTGGGGATGGAGGCGCTCCAGCGCCACGGGCCGGCCGTCCCCGCCCCGATGTTCTTGATGACGAACTTTACCGCGGGACGGCTGCCGGCGGGAACGGTCGAGGACGCGACGAACGAGTCCGCAGACGTGGTCGCGAGGTAGCCGACGGCAGTGATGTCCACGACGAGGTCGGGAAGGCCGCCAGGCGCCGCGGCCGTCGTCGTCGCGCCGCCGA
>JAKAJJ010000017.1:10067-10429 GCA_021813835.1 bacterium
GCCGCTCGTTTCTTTCCCGGGAGCGGGGGCGGCCGGTTTCTTTGCCGGCGGCGTTCCCGCCGCGGTCGTCGTCGCGCCTGAAAGGGAGACGGTCGTCGTCGCGTTCGGAACGACCGAGAGTCCCGGCGCCGGCGCCGGCGCGAAGAATTGCGAAAGCGAAACGGCCGCAGCGCCGACGCCGCCCGCGACGCTCGGGACGTAGCGCGCCGAGTAGACGGCGAGCCCGATCCCGCCCGCGACGAGGGCGATGAAGCCGAGAGCGGCAAGCCCGAGAACGGACGCTCGGCGGGCGGGAGTATCGAAAGCGAGGATGCGCATAGCGGAATATACATACAATGAAATATTTTCCGCGTCAAGTTTTT
>JAKAJJ010000018.1 GCA_021813835.1 bacterium
GGCGGGCGGTTCCCTCGTGCCCGGCACCTCGCGGTCGAGGAACGCTTTGAGCGGTTCGGGTGCGCCGGCCTGCGCGAGCTTTTCGAACTCTCCGCGCTTCTCTTCCGGCAGCTTCTCGAGGACGGCGATGGTAGCCGCCTTGAGCGCCACTTCCCCGAACTGCGCGATAATCTTCCGCTGTTCCTCGGGTGGAACCTCGGCGATGCCCAGGTCGTTCGCGATGGCTTTGGTCAATTCGTCCGGCATAGAGAAATCATAGCACGGCTATTTGACGACCCTCTGCAATTCTTCCGGGCCGGGCGGTTTCATCCACGAGGAAAAGAGCCCGAGGAATCCGCCGGTGCGCACCGGCTCCCCCGCCACCTGAACCTGCCCGTCGGGTCCGAGCGCGTAGGGAATGCGATAGGTGCCGGACGCATCCGTACCGTACACGACCGCGCGCGCGTTGTGCGGATTTTCGAAGAAGGCGCCGATGGCTTTCGCCTGGTCTTCGATCGACCCGCCATAGACGAGAAGGTGCGCGCCCTCCGGACTTGCGTAAATGTGCGCTTCGGCCGTGGGTATGGAGAGGCCGAAATGGTTCTGTATGACTTCCGCGCTCGCGCCGTGCGTCAGATCGATCGACTGTATGTGGTCGGTAGTGACGGTTTCGTGCGGCAGGCGAACTTCGGACGCGGAACGCGCCGGCGCTTCATAGCTTCCCCCGTGAACCGGATTGCCCTCCCCGTCGTGGACGACGTTCCCGCCGCCGTCGTGGACGAATCCGCCCGTATCCGGATGCGTCACCGGCGTCACGTGCGCCTCGACGGCCGGCGCTGGCGCCTGCTCCACGGGCACGCCGTACGGCTCGAAGGGCGGCGACAGAGTACCCGGCGGGACCGCCGCCGCGTGTTCCGCGGGCGCCGCGGGCACGGCCGCCGCCTCCGGATGATACGGCGAGGTGAGATGCGCGCCGGCGGCCGCATGAACGCTCGCCGCGCCCTCGGGCGTCATAAGCATCACCTGCCCGTGCGCGTTGAACGCGACGATGTCGTCCGGATGGACGACGACGCTCGTCCCGTCCGGATGATAGAACCCGTGCTGGGGGTCGCTCGCGATCTGGTGGACGATATCATTTATATTCTTGTCGTTTGCGGTGAGAAGTTTGTGTATATCGCTGTCTTTGCCGTACTGGCTCGGGTCGAGATGCTTCTCCTGCAGCTGGTGCCACATCTCTTTGAGCATATATTCGTAGCCGTGCCCGGGAGCGGCGTGGATCGTGAGGGGCGGCATCTCGGGACCTGGCGGGACGGGTGCGGCGATTTCATGCGCCGGCACCGTCGGTCCGGTCGCCGTGTGCGGCGCGCCGGGCACGGTCGGCGTCCCGTGCCCGAGCATAGTGCCGACCCATTCCTCTATCTCCCTCACCGCAAGCATCGTGCCCGCTGTCATAAAAGCGGTGTACCCTATCGCGTTCAGCATCGCCCGTTCCTTCAGTCGCGCGCTTCCCTGAAGGCGGGAGTCCTTTTCGTACTTCAGATACATAGTCGCGAGACCCGCGGTGCGCTGGGCGGCGAGGCCCGCCATACACGCGAAGATGGCCGGGAGCGATACGGTAGCGAGCGCGGCGCCGTATCCGAGACCGAGGCCGAGACCGACGGCAAGTTTCGTTTTCCATCCGAGTTTGTTGTACTTCTCACCAAGCCAACGGAATCCTTTCTCGATTCCTCCCATCTTCTCCGTCTGCGCATCCAGTTCCGCCGAACGCCGAACGAGGCCTTCTTCCGAACTCTTCCACCAATCGAATTTTTCTTTCGGTCCGGCGGCGAACTTGCCGACAAGCTCGCGCAGGCGGCCGCGCTCTTCGGCGGGCGTCCGCTCCGTCTCGCCCGCGCGGCGCATCGCCCACGCGCGCTCGGGGTCGAGCGCGTCGTCCGGACTGGGGACGATCCCCGCTTCGGCCGGCGCGATTCCTCCCGGACCTTCCGTTTCCTCACGCTCCCTCTCCCGCTGGCGTCTCGTGTAGGACTCATACAAATTTTCCTTGGGCGCGGGCGCGGCGGCGGGCGACGGCTCGATCGCTCGTTCGCCTACGGGTCTCGTGTAGAGCTCATGCAAATCTTCTCTCGAGGCGGCCGTTCCGGGGCGCGCTTTTATAACCCGCTCGTCTATCGCCGCCTGCTCTTTTTTCTCGAGCGTTTTTGCTTCCGCCGCTTCGCCGATATCGAGATCGGCTGCCTTCCGGGGCGCGGCTTCGCCGGCGCCGATCGGCGCATTAGAAACGGTCGCATCGAGAGGAGCTC
Source organism: bacterium (assembly GCA_021813835.1). Taxonomy (GTDB): domain Bacteria; phylum Patescibacteriota; class Minisyncoccia; order Phycocordibacterales; family Phycocordibacteraceae; genus C7867-001. Next base: position 2,283 of record JAKAJJ010000018.1, read on the forward strand.
CCCTCTTCGCCTCTACGTCCTCGATCCGCAACGCTTGGAAAGCGTCGGGACTTCGCACAGGCGCATTTCCTTTGCGTTCTTTTTTCCCCTTTCCTCCCTCTCTCCTCATTCTCGACTCCTTTCTTTCCCTCTTCTCCCTTTCTCTTTCCCTTGCTCTCTCATCTCTTTTTTCATTCTCCCTTTCCGCTTGCGCCTGCTGGGATATTTTCAATCTTTCAATGAATCGTCCCCGTCTTTGCGGATCGGTTATTTCCGCATACTTCTGCGCAACCCCCGCCGGAACTTCGTGGAAAATTTCCGCGAGTTCCGGCGGGGTCGGTGCCGCAGGCGCCGCAGGCGCAACGGGCGCGGACGGCGCGCTGACGCGGGGGATGTTTTCTATCGTATCTCTGACGATATTTCCGAAATTTTCTACACCGGATGGTTCATCGGAAAAGGAGGACCCTGCCTTTTCTGCCCCCCCGGGCGCCCGTTTGCCTCCGGGTTCCTTTCCCAAGCGTCCTCCCTCGGCCTCCCGGCGGCGAAACGCCTCCTCGTCCGGCGGTGAGCCGGCTTCTCTCGGCTTCCAGTCGCCGTTCTTCTCGAGAGCTTTTTTGAACGCATGCCCGAGCGCGGACGGCGCGGGCTCCTGCGCCGAGGATCCCTCGCCTTTGGGGGAAAGCGGACGTTCTCCGGGGTTTGCCATACGTCAGCGCGCGAGATAGCGCTCGCGGAGCGCCGTCTCCACGGTAGCACGGTCGCGGCCGTAGGCGAGCGCGGAAAGGCGGATAAGGTCGTCCGTCTGCGCGTGATTCACCGCGGGCAGGTCGGGAGTGCGCAGATCGAATGGCTTCTGCGGGACGCCGTTCGCGAGGATTTTCACGTATGCGTTGCGGTTCTCGATGTTCACGAAGTCGAGCGCGGAGAAGATCGGCGCGAACTGCTTCGCGAAGAATTCCGCGTCCTCCTCGCCGACGCGGAATACCGCCATATTCCCCACGTTGCCGAAGACGGCGCCCCGCGTCTTCTCTTCGATCTGCGCGAGGAACTGGTGCGCCACCGCGAGCGCGAGCTTGTACTTGCGCGCCTCGGAAAGAATGCCGGGAATGGAGTCGGTCGTGACGTTCTGGAACTCGTCGATGTAAAGGTAGAACGGCGGATGGGCCGCGCGCGGATTGTCGGCGCGCGACAAGGCCGCCATGAAAAGCTTGCCGACGAGGATGAGCCCGAGGAGATTCGCGTTGCGCTCGCCGAGGCGCCCCTTCGAGAGGTTGATGAGCAGGATCTTCTTCCCGTCGATGACGTCGCGGAATTTGAACGACGAGGTCTGCTGGCCGACGATGGGGCGGATGAAGTCGTTGGCGGTGAAATCGTCGAACTTGTTCGTGATGTACGGCACGATGTTTTCGAGGGACGCTTCCCCGCCCGCCTTCGTCGCGATGTCGGTCCAGAACTGGCTCACCACCGGATTCGCGCATTTCGCGAGCTTCTGCGCGCGGAACTCCGCGTTCGAGAGCACGCGCGCGATGTCGAGCATCGTGGAGCCGCTTCCGGGGTCTTCCATCACGAGCAGGGTGGCGTTCCTGAAGTACTGCTCGAACGCGGGGCCCATCGATTCCGGAACGTCGCCGTAGAGGCGGCGGAAGATGGCGAGCAGCTCGTTGACGATGAAGGTCTTTTGCTCCGGATGCGAGTGGTCGTATTCGAGGAAATTGAGGCCGAACGGGCGCGAGAGGTCCGCCGGGTCGAAGTAGATGACGTCCCCGTAGCGGGAAGGCGGCACGGCGGCGAGGACATCGATGATGTCGGAGCCGTGCGGATCGATGAAGCAACATCCCTCGCCGTTCTTGATGTCGTCGATGATGAGCGACTTCAGGAGCGCGGTCTTGCCGGTTCCCGTCTGACCGACGACGTAGAGGTGCCGCAAGCGGTCTTCGGGCGCGAGGTGGATCTTCGTCGCCTGGCCGCGGTACGTATTCGTGCCGAGGAGAGCGCCCGCCTGCGGCAGGGAGAGCGGCGCCGGCGCGTGCGTGAAGCGCGCCTGTTTGAGGTGCGGCGCGGACGCCATCCCCGACGGCGGGAAGTGGTAGAGCGTCGTGAGTTCGCGCAGCGACAGCGGGAGCGCGAGGGCGGCCGGAAGACGGAATGAGAAGTCCTCGAAGACGCTCTGCGCGCGGCGCGCGTCGGGGCGGACGAACGTGAGGCGGTTCCCCTGGGTATTCGCGAACTGGTTGAACGCCGCTTCGAGCTCGCCGAGCACCGCTTCCGCCCGAACGGGGTCTTTCGACGATACGGCGAGGCGAAGCGTGACCCCGACGATGGGCGCGGCGATCTTCTTCTCCACCTGCTCGATATGCGCTTTGTTCGCCTCGATGGAGCGGGTCTCGGCCTCTTTCGCCTTCTGCTCGTCTTTCGGCTTCGTCGAGAACAGCATCTTCCCGAAATCGCGGGCGATCTCGCCGAGCACGGTCTCGGGCGTCGAGAATGCCGCCGCGTGCTTCTCCCCCTTGCGGAGCGCCTGGAGGATCTTTCGGTAGTGCGCCACGTGCCGGTCGCCGCGCGGCTCGACGATGAGCTGGAGCGCCGCGCCCTCGTCCGCCGCTTCGATCTTCGCGAACGCGTTCGCGATCGCGTTCAGCGGGTCGTAATCGAAGTCGCCGTACTCCTTCAGGGGAAGCGCCGGGTTCTCCGCGAGCGCCGCGGTGGCGGCGAGCGACGCGGCGGCGGGGGCGAAGATGTTGTAATCGTAGGGCTGGGGCACGAGGTGCGCGTCCGGAAATATCGCGAGGAGCTGCTTCTCGAAGAGATCGCGCTTCCCGTTCGGCACCGCGGCATAGAATTGGAGCTCGCGGCTGTTCGCCGGCACCGCAAGCTCGAGCGCGTAGTAGCGCGGCTCCCCGGGCGCCGCGCTCTCGACCGACAGCAGCCCGGCATAGAACTGCTCCATCGCGGAGACGAGTTCCTTGAGCGGCTTCTCGCGCGCGCCCGGCGCGGCGGCCTTCGGCTCCGGCAGGGCGATCTCGTAGAGCGTCATCTTGAGCGCCTGGAACGCGGGCGCTTTCTCGTCCGTGCCGGGCATCGGCAGCCCGGCGGCGAGGTAGCGGACGAGGTAGCGGTGGAAATCGTCTCCGGCGCGCGGATCGCGCATCTTCTCGAGCACGGCGAGCGCGTTCTTCACTCCTTTCTCCTCCATCGTGCGGCGCAGCCGCTCCACCGCGCCCGCGCCGTCGCCGAGGTCGAGTCCGGCGAGGATCCGCTCGGCTTCGCTCTCCGCCGCCGCCTCATCCATCCGGTATTCGGGCGCGAGGATCTTCGGCGGCGCCGCCTCGTGCTCGCGGACGGTCTCCGAAACGACGCGCGCGCGTTCCGGGCTCGCGCCGCGCGCGGCGAGTTCCGCCTCTTTGCGCGCGACCTGCTCGCGCAGGTAGGCGAGCTCCTGTTCGGGCGTGGACAACGTGGGCGCCGATTCCATTTCCTCCAGTATACCCGAGCGCTCACCGCCCATTTCGCCTGTTCTGCACAAGTTCGACGTGGAGAAGAGTGCTGGAGTAATCGGTGAGCGCTCGGGTATACTGCACGTGAATGCTCGACTTCCTCACGGCGTGTATACACCTCGACCCGCTCGCCATCGTCGAAGCGGGCGGCTACCTCGGCATCGCCATCCTCGTTTTCGCCGAAAGCGGCCTTTTCTTCGGGATTTTCTTCCCCGGCGACTCGCTCCTCTTCGTCGCGGGGCTCCTCGCGGCTTCCGGCTTCCTCGAGGTCGTTCTCCTCGTCGCGGTCGTCGTCATCGCGGCGATACTCGGCGACTCGGTCGGCTACTGGTTCGGCGCGAACGTGGGCGGCAACCTCTTCGCCCGGAAGGATTCGCGTTTTTTCAAGCGGGAATACCTGCGCCGCACCGAGCGGTTCTATGAAAAATACGGCGCGCGGGCGGTCGTGCTCGCGCGCTTCGTGCCGGTCGTGCGCACCGTCGCCCCGATGCTCGCCGGCGTCGGCTCGATGAGATACCGCCGCTTCCTCGCCTATAACGCGCTCGGGGCGCTCCTGTGGGGCGCGGGGGTGACGCTTGTCGGCTTCACGCTGGGCTCGGTGCTGCCGGACAGCGAGGCGTACGTGCTCCCGCTTTCGCTCGTCATCGTCGTCGTTTCCTTCCTTCCGCTTTTCTGGAACGTCGTCCGCGGCAAGCGCGCGGTTTAGGGGCTGAGGGAAAATGCAAAAGCCGCCGGACAGGATATCCTGTCCGGCGGCGTGACCAGGCATCGCTACTTCTTCTCCACTGAGATCCGCATCCTCTCCAAAGTGTCCAAAAGCGCATCGACGCAGATGAGCAGGACGAATCCTAGCGCGAAAGCAGCAATTGCCGCAAAAAGCGAGAGCTTAGAAAGCGACACTGCCGCCATTCTCTTCTCCTCGGACATTTGATCCGCCCTGATGCAACCACGATGGAATGCCGGTGTCAAATTTCTATTCGCTCCACGCGTGGAATACCCCGTTCACGACGGCGAGAACAAGCGCGAAAAGGAGCGCGGTCCAAAATCCGGCGACGGCAAAGCCGGGAACGAGGTACGCGGCAAGAAGGACGAGGCAGGCGTTGATGACGAGCGAGAAAAGACCGAGCGTGAGAACAGTGATCGGAAGCGTGAGGACGAAGAGGACGGGGCGGATGAGGAGGTTCAGGGCGCCGAGAACGACCGCTCCGATGAGCGCGCCGGCGGGCGTTACGGACACGCCCGGAACGACGAGCGCCGCAAGATAGATGGCGACAGCCGAGACGAGCCAGTGGAAGAAGATTTTCATACGGGATTACGCGAAGTGTCCGGCTAGTGCGCAAGGCGCACGACGAGGTAGAGGAGGCCGGCGCCGAGCAAGGTCATCACGGTCGTAAGCGCGCGCGGGTGCCGGTGATGGCTTTCGGGGATGAGGTCGCTCGCCGAGAGGTAGAGGAACGTGCCGACGAAGACGGCGAGCACGAGGCCGATGGCCGATTCGGAAATATGGAAAAGGAGCGTCGAGGCGGCGCCGAGAAGCGGCGCCGCCGCGTCGACGAGGAGCCAGCGGAACGCTTTCTTCCAGCCGCCGCCGTTCTTGAGCACGAGATTTACGGTATTGATGCCGTCGGAAAAATCGTGCGTCAGAACCGCGGCCGTCACGATGGCGCCGAGGGCGGCGGAGGCCTGGAATCCGACGCCGATGGCGACGCCGTCGAGGAAGCTGTGCGCCGAGAGCGTGAGCGCGCCGAAGGAGCCGCGCGCGGCGTGCGGCTCTTCGTCCTCCTTGTGCGCGTGGAGGAAAACGAGCCGGTCGAGGACGAGATAGCCGAAGAGGCCGAGCGCGACGAAGAGCGCGACGGTCGCGCTCGCGTGGTACCGCGCCCCGAGGGAAATGGCTTCGGGCAAAAGGTCGAAAAGCGCGACGCCCGCCACCGCGCCCGCCGAGAAGCCGAGGATGAGGTGCAGCTGGTCGCGGAACTTGAGCGCGAACGAGCCGCCGACGAACGTCGCGACCGATGCGGCGAGCGCGAAGAGAAGAATTGACGGCATCCCCTTATGATACACCCGCTAGAGCCAGCCGAGCGCGAAAGCGCGGGAGAGGATTCTCCGCATACGGGAAGGATAACCCGCAACCGGCCGAGCCGGTTGCGGGCGTCTCCGTGCCCTCTTTCGCGTGAGCCCTACTTGACGAGCGGATCGAGCGCCGCCTTGAACGCCGCGTACGGGTAGGCGCCCGCGATGAGCTGGGTGCCGATGATGAAGGACGGCGTCGCGTTGATGCCGAACGTTCCCGCTTCCGCCTTGTCGGCGTTGATGGCCGCGTCGTACGCCGCTTGGTTGGCTTGCGCGTCCGCGCCGACCCTTGCCGCGTCGATGCCGCTCACGGAACCCGTCGTCTTCTTGAGCCAGGCGAGGTAGTCGGCCGGAGAAAGCGAGTTCTCCTGCGGCTGGCCGGCGAAAACCGCCGTGCGCCAGTCAAAGAACTTGTCCGGATAGAGCTTCCAGACCGCGCGGGCCCACTCCGCGGCCGTCATCGAGTCCGGCCCGAGGAACGCGAAGTCCTTGAAGACGATCTTCACCTTCCCCGCGTTCACGTAGTCCTGGAGTATCTGCGGGAGGGTGGCCACTTCCCACTGCTTGCAGAACGGGCACTGGTAGTCCGCCCACGCCGCGATCGTCACCGGCGCGCTGGCATCGCCGATGAACGGCTCCCCGTCCGTCTTCACGTCCTTGATGTTCACGTTCGCCGCGGGCGCGGTACCGCCGCCCGTCCCGGCCGACGGGTGCGCGCCGTTCCACATCACCGCGCCGGCGATGAAGAGTCCGGCAACGACGACGGCGATCGGCAAGAAGTACTTGTTGGTGTCCATATGCGGTCGATGATACCACGCGGAGCCGTATCAAGCTATGCCGCTCGCAGGCCGAGCAAGGACCGCGGTGCGTAATGAGGCACTTCTCGTTCTTAACTAATGACAGTGGTGGTGGCGATTTCGTGCAGGAATTATGATTCGTTTCTCATACGCTACTGATACTGCACGTAGATCGGCGCGGGGGTGAGCGCGAGCACCTCCTCCGGCGTGAGCATGCCGGTCGACGGCGGCTTGAGGTCGTTCTTGTAAAAAAGCTTGATGCCCGTGAACTGGACCGGTTCCGGACCAATGACGGCGTTATAGGTTCCCTTCTTTTTCGCCTGCGAGCCCCAGCCGTCCATATCCATCACGATCTGCACTTCCGGGAGCGGGCGTATGTCGCGGTAGTTCGTCACCATCGATTCGGTGAAGCGGTGCACGACCAGTATTTTGGGCGGCAGGCGGTACGCGTCGGCGATGCTCGCGAGATAGCCCGCGGCGTAGTTGACGTCCGCGGCGTCGTAGGTGCCGATGACCGTGCCCGGCGGGTTCCCGTACTTCATCGAGAACTCCGGATCGATGGCGAGCTCCACGTTCGGCAGGGCGAGATACTTCTCGAGAAGCGGCAGCTCCGCGGGAAGCGTGCTCAGTCCGACCTGCACGTCGAGGAAAAGGAGCCCGTGCATTTCGCTCGCCATCCCGAGCGCCTTGTCGATCTGGTCGTCCGGCATCCGCAGGCGGTACTTGCCGTTCGGGCCCGCATTCCCCTGCGCGACGACCGCGATGTACTGGATGGCGGGGATGACGGGCGTCGCGGGGTCGGCGGCCGCCCACTCTGCCGTCGTGGAGGCGAGCATCGCGAGCACCTGGTCGGGCGGGTACTCGCCGAGCACGCCCATCTGCGCGGAATAGAAGTTGCCGTAGTACGCGACGACGCGGTGGAATGGCAGGACGGCTCCCGCATCCGGATAGACCGTGGGCACGGGCCACGGCCGCCCGGGGACGGAAACGCTCGTCGTCGCGGTGGCAAACGGCAGGACGGGCGGCGTGGTGCTCGCTATGCGGCGGGTGGTCGTCGCCGTGGACGCGGCCTCCGCGGCCGCGGAGGCCGCTGCGGGCGCGCGGTAGTGCGCGAGCGCGAGCATGCGCGCGTTGTACTCGTCTTTATTGAGCGCCGGGAGCGGAAAGAACCGTTCCGGGCCGTCCGCCGTCTTCGAGCGGTACTCGGTCGCGAAGAAATTCGAAAAAGCCGCGACGTAGACGACCGTGACGGCGATGGCCGTTATTCCCGCTCCCCGCAGGGCGAAAGAGCGGGCGCGTTCCGCGCGATGGGCATCATTTTTCACGAGCACAACTGTACCACGCCTTTACGGGACGTTGGTCCCACTGAATTAGCACTCTAATTGCAACACTCAGCGCGACGAGAATATCTGCCGCGGACTCTTGAATCCAAGCCGTTTGCGCGGTCGGTCGTTGAGGCGGCGCACCACGGCCGCGAGCTCCTCCGGCG
>JAKAJJ010000019.1 GCA_021813835.1 bacterium
CACGCGATCATCCATCGCGCCTACCACGCCCTGCCGGAATTCACGGGGCCCTCGGGCGAGCCGACGGGCGCCTTGTACGGCCTCGTTTCGATGCTCGTGAAGCTCATTACCGATCTTGCGCCGGATTACTTTGCCGCCTGCTACGACCTCCCGAAACCGACGATCCGCCACGAGGCGTACGAGGCCTACAAGGGCACGCGCGCGAAAATAGACGACGCGCTCGCGCTGCAGCTCGGAAAATCCCGCACGATCTTCGAAGCGTTCTCGATCCCCGCCTACGCGCGGGAAGGGTTCGAGGCCGACGACCTCCTCGGCACCATCGCGCGGGAGATGAAAGGGAAGGTCGATATCGTCATCGCGTCGGGCGACATGGACACGCTCCAGCTCGTCGACGACGAGCGCGTGCGCGTCTATACGCTCAAGCGCGGCCTTGCCGACACGATCCTCTACGACGAAAAGGCCGTCGTCGCCCGGTACGGATTCCCGCCCGCCCTCATTCCCGACTGGAAAGGGCTGCGCGGCGACCCCTCCGACAACATCAAAGGCGTCCCGGGCATCGGCGAAAAGACCGCGACCGAACTCGTTACGAAATTCGGCTCGCTCGAGAAGCTCTACACGGCGGTGAAGAAGGGCCCCGCGGCGCTCGCCCGGAAGGGCGTGAAGGAGCGCGTCCACGCGTTCCTCAAGGAGCACGAGGAGGACGCGCGGTTCTCCAAAGCGCTCGCGACGATACGCCTCGACGCGCCCATCGCGTTCGCGCTCCCCGAGGAGCGGTGGGCGGAGGGCGTGGACGCGCGTGCCGTGCTCGCGATGCTCGACGAGTTCGGGTTCCGGTCGCTTCGGGAGCGCGCCAAAAGCGTGCTCGCGAAAGCCGCGGGGCGTCCGCCGGAAGCCGCAGAAGAGGAAGAGGAGCCGGCGCCGCCTGAAGCGCCCGATCCGACGCGCCTCGCCGAAGCGCAGGTGATGCTCTGGCTCATCTCCTCCGAATTCACGAACCCGTCCATTGACGACATCCTCGCCTTCGCGAAAGAGCGCGCCTTCGACGCCGCGTACGCGGCGCTCGAAACGCGTCTCGCCGGGCTCGGGAAGGTGCGCGAGGTCTACGAGCGCATCGAACGGCCGCTCATTCCGGTCGTGCGGGCGATGGAGGACCGCGGCGTGCTCGTCGACACGGCGGTCCTCGCCGCCCTCGCGCGGGACTATCGCGCCGAGCTCGCCTCGCTCGAGCGCCGCATCCACGCGGCCGCCGGGCGGGAATTCAACATCAGTTCGCCGAAACAGCTCGGCGAAGTGCTCTTCGACGAGCTCAAGCTCGTGCCCGAGCGGCAGAAGCGGACGGCCGGCGGCCAGCGCTCGACGCGCGAGAGCGAGCTCGAGAAATTGCGCGACGCCCATCCCGTCATCGCCGCCATCCTCGAGTACCGCGAGCTGAAAAAACTCCTCTCGACCTATATCGAGAACATCCCGCCGCTTCTCGACGGCGCGCGGCGCCTCCACGCCGAGTTCCTCCAGACCGGCACGACGACCGGCCGGATGGCGAGCCAGAACCCGAACCTCCAGAACATCCCGCTCCATTCCGAACGCGGACGCGCCATCCGCCGCGCTTTCGTCGCGCCGCCGGGGTTCTCGCTCGTCTCACTCGACTACTCGCAGATAGAACTGCGCCTCGCCGCCATCCTCTCGGGCGACGAGAAACTCTGCGCGATTTTCAGGAACGGCGGCGACGTGCACCGCGCCGTCGCCGAGTACGTGTTCCACGTCCCGCCGGAGAAGGTCGACTCCGAGATGCGCCGCCGGGCGAAGGTCATCAATTTCGGCATCCTCTACGGGATGGGCGTGAACGCCCTCCGCCAGCAGCTCGGCACGACGACCGCCGAGGCGCACGCGTTCTACGACGAGTACTTCGGACAGTTCACCGCGCTCGCCGAATACCTCGAGCGGACAAAAGGATTCGCGCGCAAGCACGGCTACACGGAAACCCTCTTCGGCCGCCGCCGGCAGTTCCCGGAAATGAAGTCGCCCCTGCCGTACGTGCGCGCGCAGGCCGAGCGGATGGCGATCAACGCGCCTCTGCAGGGAACGCAGGCGGATCTCATCAAGCTCGCGATGGTGCGGGCGGAGGAGATGCTCGTCCGCGCCGGCGACCGCGCGGACGCCCACCTCGTGCTCCAGGTGCACGACGAGCTCGTGTACGAGATCCGCACCGCGAGGATCGCGGGACTCGTCCCGAAAATACGGGAGATCATGGAAGCGGTCCTGCCGAAGGAGGAGACGCACGGCGTTCCGATCATCGTGGACGTGAAGGCGGGCCCCGACTGGGGCGCGCTGAAGCCCCTATGATCTACCTTTTTTCCGGTACTGACGTCGGCAAGGCGCGCGCGAAGGCGTTCGAGTGGGTGGCGAAGGCGCGCGCGAAAGAACCGAATCTCGCCTACGCGCGCCTGTCGCGCGAGGAGATCACGCCAGCCGCGCTCGAGGACGCCGCGCTCTCGGGCGGCCTTTTCGTGAAGCGGCTCCTCGTTCTCCTCGACGACCCGTTCCCGAAGCGCGGGGCGGAAGAGGAGGATGCCGCGCCGCCGTCGGTCCTCGAGGATCGGCTCCCCATGCTCGCGGGGAGCGATAACGCCATCCTTATCCTTGCGCCCGGATTGCCGCCCGCGAAAGCGAAAAAAATCGCGGCGAAGGCCGCGAAAGCGTACGCCTTCGATGCGCCGAGCGCGCTGGAGCGCGGCTTCAACGCCGCGCTCGTGAACGCGCTCGGCGCGCGGAGCCGCGAGAAGCTCTGGCTCGAAGTCGTGCGCGCGCTCCGGCAGGGCGACGCTCCCGAGATGCTTCACGGCCTCCTCCACTGGAAGGCGCGCGACCTGATGCAGAGAGGAAACCGCGCGTGGCGCCCTTCCGACGCCCGCGCTCTCTCGCTCTCCCTCATCACGCTCCTCGCCGACTCCCGCCGCACGGGCCTGGATGTGGCGCAATCCCTCGAGCGGTTCGCGCTCGCACTCGGGCCTGCCGGCATTTGACTCTTGCACCTCCGCTCTATACCGTTGAAACGGACAAGGAGGGCAGGCCTATGGCAACGCCAGTCACGCCGCGCACGTGCGGCGGATGCATCGCGTGCTGCAAGGCATTGGAAGTTTTTGAGGGAAACTTCCGCAAGGCGGCAGGGGAGTGGTGCCCGCATTGCGCCGTGGGGCGGGGCTGCGGCATCTATCGAGATCGACCGCTTGTCTGCGAGGCGTTCCGCTGCGAATGGCTCAAAGGGTGGGGCGGCGAGAACGAACGGCCTGACCGCACGAAAGTCATCCCGGACTTTCACAAGGAAGGGTTGTTTCTCGACGGGATCTTGCAGATGTGGGAAGTCGCGGAAGGGGCGCTCGAGCGTCCGTTTGCGCGACGCACGACGCGCGAAGTCCTTTCGCGGGGGATCGTAGTAGCGCATCTCCGCCTCTCCGGGAAGAAATTCCTGTTTGTGCCGCCCGGCGACGCTCTTCCCGACGAAGTACTCAAGGCCCTGAAAGAAGAGCGCATCGAACTCGCGATTTTATGAGCCCTGCTGACCGGGCTCATTTTTTTGCCGGAATTACCCGCGTTCCTGTTCGCGCGCTCGAACCTCGCCCTCGTCCATGCCGAAGTGGTGGGCGAATTCGTGCCAGACGGTGTCGGCGATGACATCGCGCACGTCCATCCCGTCTTCGCGCGCGGCGTCTTCGATGGGGAGACGATAAAGCGTGATGGTGTCGGGGAGGGAGCCGCTCGTATCGTAGGAACGCGCGATGAGCGGCGTGCCCTGGTAGAGGCCGAGGAGGGTCTCGTCCGGCCCGAGATGCTCGAGCGCGCGCACCTCTTCCGACGGCTCGTCCTCGACGAGGAGCGCGACGTTCCGTATCTTTTCGCGCACCCACGCGGGAAGCCGCTCGACCCCTTCCCGCACCAGCCGTTCAAATCCAGCCGATTTCATTGTCCGCCCACCAGGATTCGAACCTGGGACCGTCTCCTTAAAAGGGAGCTGCTCTACCAACTGAGCTATGGGCGGTGAACGAGGTCAATGTATTACCCGTCCTCGGGCAATACATTGCGCCGAGAGAACCGCGCATATCGAGTCCTCGAAGAAAGATATGGGCGGTTCTTTTATTTTTACCACCTTCGGTGCGCTTTCTCTAGTACGAGAACGCGTCGACCGTATTTCCGTTCTTGTCGACGAGGCGGACGAGCTCGTGCGTCGCGCGCCACATCGCCGTCGTGCGGCCGAGGTAGATGCGCCAGGTGGTGCCGAGGAAGTCGGCGTCGCTGCGATGCGCCGAGACGCAGCCGTTGTAATTCAAATACTGGATAAGGAAGGTCTGACAGGCGCTCGAGGCGCCGGGCGGCGGGGTGAGCGCGACCTGGCAGCGCGAGAGCGAATTCACGTAATCGATGCATGCCGCGTCGCGGATGTAGCCCGTGCCGTAGAGCGAGGCGAGCTCGTCGGAAGGCGCTGGGCAATTCTGGGGCAGGGGCGGCGAGAACGTCTGGAAATTGCTGAAGTAGCCGATGCATTTGTTTTCGCGGAAGGAGCCGCCGATGGGCGACTGCCCCGAAACGAGGATCGCGGTTTCGCCGGGCGCAAGCACGATGTCCTGCACCGGATTCACGATGCCCGAGGTCGGGACCTCGGTTCCCTGCGGGATGACGGCGGCCGCGCCGGTCGCCTCGCTTTCTATCGTCCACCCGGTGATGTCGACCGGCACGCCCGCGTTCGGCGACACCGACAACTGCACGTACTCGTTCTCCGGATCGGACGAGCCGGCGCCCGAGACGTAGTAGCTCAAGGACACGATGCCGCTGTAAAGGGAGGAGGGACCGAGAGCGATGCCGCCGAGCGAAGGAATGGAGACGCCCGAACCTCCGAGCGTTCCTCCGCCCGACGAGGAACCCGGCAAAGAAACGTTCGAATTGCCGATGCCGAACGGCGCCTTCGGCAGCGAAAGGTAAGTGCCGCCGCCGAGTTCGCCCGGGAGGGCGAGCGACGGGCCGGTGAAGGCGAGGGGGTGCGTGGGACCGCCCGTGGCTATCCAGATGAGGAAAATGAAGACGAAGACCCCGATGAAGAACCACGCATCGTGTTCCATAGGCAGATGATATCAAGTTTGCGCGGGAAGTCGCTCAAGCTCCTCGCGGACGACTTCGGCGTCGCTCCACGGCTCTTTCGCGCCGCCGGGGCCCATAATGAACGGATCGGTTCCCTTGCCGGAGACGAGCACCGCGTCGCCCGGGCGGGCCGCGCGCAGCGCGGCCCGTATCGCGTCGCGGCGGTCGAGGATGACGCGCGGCGCGCGGCGCATCGCCGCGGCCATCGCGTCGACGATGGCGCGCGGGTCTTCGTCGTAGGGGTCCTCGTTCGTGAGGATGACTTCGGCGCATGCCTCGTCGGCGATGCGGCCCATTTCGGGCCGCTTCCAGCGGTCGCGCCCGCCGCCCGTGTTGCCGAGCACGCAGATCTTCCGGCGGTTCGGGAACGCGCCGTAGAGCGCGCGCAGCGAGTCCGGCGTGTGCGCGTAGTCGACGACGGCGAGGAAGTCCTGCCCGGCGTCGACGCGTTCGGTGCGCCCGCGCACGGGCGGCAGAGCGGCGAGCGCTCCGGCGGAGAGGGAGGGTGCGATGCCCAGCGCCTCGGCAAGCTTGACGGCCGCGAGGGCGTTGAGCGCGTTGAAGGTTCCCGGCAGAGGAAGGGTGAAGCGCGTGCCGGCGTAGGTGAAGGCGGCGCGCGCGTCGTCCCCGGAGAGGTCGCCGAGCTCGCGCGCACTGAAGCCGATGGCGCGCGGGACGCGCGCGGTGAGGAAGGCGCGCGATTCGGGAACGTCTTCGTTCGCGACGAGGACCCGGTGCGGCTTCGGGGAACGCTCGAGCGCCGCGACGATCGCGCGCTTCGCCGCAACGTACTTTTCGAACGAGCCGTGGCGCTCGAGATGCTCGCGCTGGATATTCGTGACGACGAGGCCGTCGAGTCCGAGGAACCAGTGCCGGAACTGGAGCACGCTCTCGCTCGTCGCCTCGATGACGAGGTGCGTGCAGCCGGCGCGCCGCGCGCGGCGCATGAACGCCTGCGCGAAGCCGCGGCCGGGCAGAGTCATCTTGCGGCGGTTCGGCTCCGAGTCGCCGTCGATCGCGAAACGGATGGTGGAAACGAGCGCGGTGCGGTGCCCGGCCGCGCGCAAAATGGCGAAGAGCATCTCCGCGGTCGTGGATTTCCCCTTCGTGCCGGTGACGCCGAGGACCGTAAGGCGCCGCGCGGGGAAGCCGTACGCCGCCGCCATACAGACGGCGAGCGCGCCGTGGTAGAGCGGCCGCAGGGCGTCCACGATCGGCTCGGGCACGATTTTTTTGAGGACGCGGACGATGCCGCTCACGAATCCGTACATAGCCGCTACTGCCGCGCGGCGAGCGCCGCCTTGAGGCGCGCGTCCTTGCCGGCGAGTGCCGCGGGGACGGACTGGATCGCGCGGCGCGCTTCGCGCTCGGTGTAGCCGAGCGCGACGAGCGTGTCGAAGACGTCGCCGTCTTCTCCGTCGTGCGCCGCCCCGCCGACTTTCTCCGAGAGTTCCACCGCGATCTTTTCCGCGCTTTTCTTCCCGAGCCCGACGACCTTCATAAGGTACGCGACGTCGCGTTTCCCGATGGCCCCTTCGAGCGCGGCGCGCGGCGCGCGGCGCAGGATGGAGAGCGCCGTTTTCGGTCCCACGCCCGAGACGCTCAAAAGCCGCTCGAAAAAATCGCGGTCGGCGGCGTCCGGAAAGCCGTAGAGTTCCATCCCGTCCTGCTTCACGGCGAGGTGCGTCGCGAGCTCCGCCTCGCTTCCCGCGCGAAGCGTCTCCGGCGCGGTCATCCGCACCGCGATGCCGAAGCCCGCAACCTCGATGACGGCTTCCGAGGGTCCCACGGAGAGCACCCGCCCGCGAATCTGCCGGATCATAGGCCTATCCTAGCACCCTTGCGATTCCGCCGCGCATCCAGTAGATTGGGCGGGTAATGGCCATCACCCGTTCGGCGAAGAAAGCGATTCGCGTTTCGGCACGGAAGCGCGTTTTCAATATGCGCCGCCGGGACGCGCTGCGCGCCGCGACGAAAGGGATCGCGAAAGCGCTCGCCGGCAAGGACGCCGCGGCGGCTGAAAAACTTCTCCCCGCGGCGTATGCCGCTATCGACAAGGCGATGAAGCGCGGCGTCATCAAGAAAAACACCGCCGCCCGCAAGAAGTCGCGCCTCGCCGCGGTCCTCCGCCGCACCCCCTAGCTGGTCCTTCCGGCGGGATCGGCGATTACGCCCCTTATCTCCTTCGCCTCTCGGTTCGCCACCGCTCACCCTCGGGCCAGGCACCGCCTCGCCGTTCGCGCCTACGGACATGACCCAGCGGCTCTGGTTATCAAGATGCTGCAGCAGCGGAGGAATCCGGATTCCGGATTCAATGTATGATGGAAAGGCGGGAACGGAGAGATAGACGTCAGCATGAGCTGACTATAACCACGCTCAGCGGCAGCGAAGAACGTTCGAACCACCGCAAGGTAAAAAGAAAACCCGCCTATCGCTAAGCAGGTTTTGTCGATGCCCGTCTTAGTACTCTGATGGCGCATCGAGGTTTGAGATTTTCTCGAGCCAATATATTTTAGACACCACGTACGATCCTGGAAGAACATGGGTAATGAACCCATCCCCGTTCTCCCCGGAAGTTGCCGGCCGCGTGCGATAGAAAATGGCCGCCGCGCTCAATCCATCCCAGAAGATATTCTGCCAGTCCACAGAGCGGCCCGTTCTCCGCACCTTCTCTTGTATCGACATCGGTGGATAGACCGGTGCAGCGTAGTTCCACCATTCGTAGGGCTCCAT
The DNA here is from genome assembly GCA_021813835.1 of bacterium. Lineage (GTDB taxonomy): Bacteria > Patescibacteriota > Minisyncoccia > Phycocordibacterales > Phycocordibacteraceae > C7867-001. The sequence goes on from JAKAJJ010000019.1 coordinate 7,861, forward strand.
CAGACCTGAATATCTCTTTTGTTCAGTGACATGGACGTCATTTTTCCTGTAAGGCGCGAGTACCTCACGATAATGGGTCTCCACAGGAGTGTTCATGAAGTAGTTACCAAGACCTATCTCACGCATGACCGTTGACAGGTTAAGAATATCTGCCACCTCGTCATCACTGAGACCAAACTCACGAGCAATGCTTTGGAGTGAAACCATGACGGAGTTCTCCTCATTACAAGCCGCAAGGAGAGTACAATAAAATGTGTTTCTTGTCAGCTTCCGCTCGCCTGAATTCAACCTCCAAACGCATCATTCCAGACGGTGATGAACGGACTTATGATAAAATCCGTTCCAGCCCCTCTTTTCGATGCGCTCCTGTCGTTCGAAGCGGCGTTTTATCGAAGCAAAAAAGACGACAATCCTGGAGAACCCGCTCAAACTAACGGGTTTATATTAAGCGCCATTCAGTCCTCTCAGCAGGAATCGAACCTGCATTTCCTCCTTCGGAGGGAGGTGTCCTATCCGTTGAACGATGAGAGGGTTAGACGAATTTGTTATACACCGTCGCAAAAAGGAAGGCGAGGACGAGGAACGCGATGATGCCGAAGATGATGGAGCGCGCGACGCCGATGCGCGTCGAATAGTAGTAGATGATGAACATGTACGGCATCCAGGCGACGATCGTGCCGAGTATCACGAAGAGCGCATGCCGCGAGACCGCGGCCGCGCCGTCCAAGTGGCCGATGAAGAGATAGGAGAGCCAGGTGACGACGGGGAAGAGCGCCGCCATCGCCGAAAGCGTCGGATGGCCCGTGAGTTCGAGCGCGGTGACGGCGGCGGTGATCGCGCCGCCGGCGAAGAACGCGTAGACGTAATCAATCATAGTCGGTGCCCCCGGCAGGAATCGAACCTACATTACCAGCTCCGCAAGCTGGCGTCCTATCCGTTGAACGACGAGGGCGGCATGAGAACCGGACGAAGCTCTCGTATGTAATCATACGCGGGCGGAAATTCAAAATCCGAGCCACGCCGCGACGAGGTCGACAAGCGTGTGGCGATGCACGCCCTCGTCGACGTGCCGCAGAAAGTAGGCGTACACCGCGTCCGCGTCGGCATTCTCGAGCGGCACGACGAGGTGCGGCGAGAGCCAGCTCTCGGTCTTGATGGAGAGGACGGGCGGCAGATTCCCCTCGATATCTTCGAGGACGGAAAACGAAGTCATCCGCCGGAACGGGTGGAGATCGTCGCCGATGAGGAGTCCCTCCTCGATGACGCGGAAGCGATGGAGCGGCGGCTCCTTCGCGCCGTGGAGCGCGAGCGCGCCGGCCGCGACGAGGACGAGGAGCGCGAGAAGGTAATTGTCGAAAAGGATCGATGCGATGATGCCGGCGGCCGCGATGATGCCGAGCGCCCAGTACCAATCGGCGCTCTTCGGATCGTAGTCGTATTCTCGGCCTTCCCACTCAAAAAGGACCGCGCGGGGCATAGGCGAATGATACCAGAACGCGTGCGCCGGCAGAGATGGCGCGCTGAACTTTGTGCACAGGCGGCGTCCCGACGTTTCGAACTTTTACAGTCAAGCACCGCAAGGATTTTCTGGCGACTTTTCGGATGATTCACCGAGGCCTCGACATTACTCGTGATTTTCTTGAAAACGCCGATGATGTTGCTCTATCTGATCGAGAAATTCGTCTCGCAAGTTCTTCCCATTTCTAGTCTGATATTTATCCGGTTCAACAAAAGCATTGATGAGAATCTCCACATGTTCTTTCTTTAGCTTGAAGTATTCATCAATTACGTTTTGCCATCCTTCGTCGCCAAGCAGCTCGTCCATTTTTTTCATAGACAATCCGTGAGCTTCCCCTTGCGTGAAAGTAGCCTGGTCGAGCAGATTATGTTCTTTCAAATAATCATATGCGCCCACGAATGCGTACCAATTATCTCGTGCGCGCAATGTTGCAAACTCCTTGCCCTTCGTGCTTTGCGGTTGGTCGATGCCAAAAAGTCTCGTGAGGCCATCTAAAAACTCATTTCCGGCATCGTGAAAGCTTTTTTGCATAGCAACGAATGAGTGCGACGGACACAAGCCCTTCATACTGCGCCCGGGTGTGCTCCCAGAGGTAATCGAGCCGTCGTTG
>JAKAJJ010000020.1 GCA_021813835.1 bacterium
CTTCGACGACCGCTCTCTCTCCACGGGCCAGAAATTCGCCGAAAGCGACCTCATCGGCATCCCGCACCGCATCATCGTGGGGAAGGATGCGGCCGCCTCGGGCCGGTTCGAGGTGGCGGAACGCGCGAAAGGCGCCGTCGCCATAAAATCGCGCGCGGAACTCCTCGCGGCATAGGTATGGCGAGATTTTCGAAGAACTCGCTTTTCTCGAGCGACATCGCGATCGATCTCGGGACGAGCAACACGCTCGTCTACGTGCGCGGCAAGGGGGTCATCGTAAGCGAGCCGTCGGTGGTCGCGGTAAACGACAAGACGAACCAGGTCGTCGCGGTGGGGCAAGGGGCGAAGAATATGCTCGGCAAGACGCCGCCGCACATCCGCACGGTCCGCCCTCTCTCCCACGGCGTCATTTCCGACTTCGAGGTGACGGAAGAGCTCCTCACCTACCTCATCAACAAGGCGCAAGGCGGCCGCGCGCGGCTTTTCGGCCCCCGCGTCGTCATCGGCGTTCCGACGGGCGTCACGAACGTGCAAAGCCGCGCGGTGCGCGACGCCGCGATGAACGCCGGCGCCCGCGAGGCGCTCATCCTCGAGGAACCGGTCGCCGGCGCCATCGGCGCGAAGCTCCCGGTCCATGAGGCGGTCGGCACGATGGTGCTCGACATCGGCGGCGGCACGACCGATATCGCCGTCATCGCGCTGTCGGGCTCTGTCGCGGCGAAAAGCTCGCAGGTCGCCGGCGACCGGTTCAACGAAAACATCATCGACTTCGTGCGGAGCGAATTCAAGCTCGGCATCGGCGAACGGACGGCCGAGGAGGTGAAGATACTCGCCGGCGCGGTGACGCCGCTTTCCGAAACCCTCTCGCGCGCCGTGCGCGGCCGCGACCTCGCGACGGGGCTCCCGCGCGAAGTGCTCGTCACCGACGCGCATGTCCGCGAAGCGCTCGCGCCGTCCCTCGACGCCCTGATGGACGCGATGAAGGAAGTCATCGAAGCGACGCCGCCCGAGCTCCTCTCCGACGTCCTCGAACGCGGCGTCACCGTATTCGGCGGCGGAGCCCTCTTGCGCGGCCTCCCGCAGGTATTCGCGAAAATGCTCGGGGTGCCGGTTCGGGTCGCGCCCGACCCGCTCACCTCCGTGGTGCGCGGCGCGGGCGTCGTGACCGAAAACCCGGAACCCTACGCCGATTTTTTCATCAATGAAGAGGACATTCTTAGCGAGGCGTAACGCGCTTCTCGCCCCGGGCGGCGTCTCCTGGGGCGGCGCGGCGCTCGCGACCGCGCTCCTCGTTCTTCTCCTGCGGCTTCTTGCGCCGGGCGCTTTCGAGCGGCTCGCCGTTCCCGCGTTCGCCGCCGCGGATGCGCTTTCGGCCGCCAGCCGCTCGATCGCCGCGGGATGGAGCGACCGGGCGGCGCTCGCCTCGGCGAACGCGGCGCTCGCGGAGGAAAACCGCGCGCTCGCGGAGGAAAACCAGGCGCTCCTCCAGAAGGCCGCGGACCTTTCTGCTCTCCTTGGCACCGGCGCGCCGCCGCCCCCGGGCATCACCGCCGGCGTGCTCGCGCGGCCGCCCGAGAGCCCGTACGACACGCTCGTCCTTGCGGCCGGCAGCCGCGCCGGGGTCGTGCGCGGGATGGAAGCGTTCGGTCCGGGCGGCATCCCGCTCGGCGTCGTCGGGGACGTCCTTCCCGGCCTCTCGCGCGTGACGCTTTTTTCGGCGCCGGGGATCGAGACGCAGGGGTGGCTCGGGAAGGCGCCGCGGACGCCCGTTACACTCTTCGGCGCGGGCGGCGGCGCCCTGCGCGCGACGCTTCCGCGCGCGGCGGGCGCCGCGGTCGGCGATCTCGTCTTCGCTCCCGGTCCCGGCGCGCTTCCCGTCGGCGCCGTGGCGCGCGTCGACAGCGAGCCGTCCTCGCCGAGCGTGACGCTGCGCATCGCGCCGGCGGCGAACCTCTTCTCCCTCTCGTGGGTGCTTTTGCGGGACGCGGGCGGCGCGCTCCTTACCGCCGCGACGTCGACTTCGCTATGATGCGCGGCGCGCTCACCATCCTCGCGTTCGTCTCCGTCGTCCTTTTCCCGTGGCCGCTCGCCGCGCTCCTCGCTCTTGTCGGAGGGCTCGCCGAGCCCCTCCTGCCGCTCGCCGCCGGGATTTTCGCCGACACGCTCTACTACGCGCCCGCGAGCGCGGCCCTCCCGTGGCTTGCGCTCGGCGGCGCGCTCGCGACGGCCGCGGCGTACCTCGTGCGCGAGAAGCTCGCGGCAGGTATCATAGGGAAATGATGTGGCGGCGCCGGAAGCGGCGGGACCCGGAAATCGCCCCGGACGAGATATTCCTCGACGCGTCGAATACGACGGCCTTCGACCGCGGGCGGTTCGAAGGCCGCCTCGAAAAGCCGCTCCCGCATTCGGCGTTCGCGTCCCTCGGCGCCGCGCTCGCGTTCCTTCTCCTCGTTCTGGCCGCGCGGGCATGGGACCTCGAGTTCCTGCAGGGCGCGGCGTTCGCGGCCGAGAGCGCGCACAATTCGCTTGAGACCGCGACGCTTTTCGCGCCGCGCGGCATCATCACCGACCGGTTCGGCACGGTGCTCGCCGACAACGTCGAGCGTTCCGACGGCTCCGTCGCCCGCGTGTACCCCGTGCCCGCGCTCGGCCAGATCATCGGCTACGTCTCGTATCCGAAGAAGGATGCGAGCGGCGTGTACTACGATACCGCCGAAACCGGCGTCGCCGGCCTCGAAGCCGAATACGACGGCCTCCTTGCCGGAAAGAACGGCGAACTCCTGACGGAAAAAGACGCGCTCGGAGCGGTGCGTTCGGCGGGAACGGTCATTCCGCCGGAGGACGGGAAGACGCTCCGGCTCTCCATCGACGCGAACCTCGAGGAGCGGTTCGCGCGCGCGATCGCGGACGTCGCGCAGGCGCAGCGTTTCATCGCCGGCGGCGGCGTCATTATGGACGTCGCGACGGGCGAAGTGCGCGCCGTCGTCTCGTATCCCTCGTACGATCCGAACGTGATGAGCAACGGCGGCCCCGCCTCGGTAATCGCCGCTTACAGCACCGACCCCGGGCATCCCTTCCTCGACCATGCCGTCCAGGGCGTCTATACGCCGGGCTCCATCGTGAAGCCGTTCGTCGCGTCCGGCGCCCTCACCGACGGCCTCATCACGCCGTCGACGATCATCGACGATCCCGGCTTCCTTTCTCTCCCCGACCCCTACCATCCGGGCAAATTCTTCATTTACAAGGGCTGGAAAGCGCTCGGTCCGGTCGACGTGCGCAAGGCGATCGCGTGGTCGTCGGACGTCTTTTTCTACACGGTCGGCGGCGGCTTCGGCGGCCAGAAGGGCCTCGGCATCGACCGCCTCGATTACTGGTACCGGCAGTTCGGTCTCGGGAGCCCGACCGGCGTGAACCTGCCGGAGGAGGCGAGCGGGCTCATCCCGACGCCCGCGTGGAAGCGAACGGCGTTCAACGAGCCCTGGTACCTGGGCGACACGTATTTCACCGCCATCGGCCAATACTCGATGCAGGTGACGCCGATGCAGATGGCGCGCGCGACGGCGGCGGTCGCGAACGGCGGGAAGCTCCTCACGCCGACCCTGCTCGCCGGAGGAGCCCCGTCCTTCTCGACGGTTCCCGTCAGCGCGGACGCGCTCGCGGTCGTGCGCGAAGGGATGCGCGAAGGCGTGACGGGCGCGCTCGCGAACGCCATCGACCTTCCGTACGTAAGCGTCGCCGCGAAGACCGGCACCGCCCAGGTAGGCGCGCAAAACCAGTATGACAACGCCTGGGTCGAGGGATTTTTTCCGTACGAACATCCGCGGTACGCGTTTTCGGTCGTGCTCGAGCGCGGGCCCTCGGGCGCCGGCGAACAGGCGGTGAACGTGATGCGCGACCTCTTCGACGCGCTCAGGGCCGAGAACTCGCCGTACGTCGGCGGGACGGCGACCACGACGCCCTAGCCGCCTTGCGCTCCGTGTGCGTTCGCGTACAATGCGCGGGACACAACACGCTTTCTATGCCTGATACCCAGGATACAATCGTCTCGCAGGAGAAATTCGACGAGATGGTGAAAGAGCTCGAGCACCTGAAGACGGTGCGCCGTACCGAGATCGCGAAGAATCTCGAATACGCCCGTTCGCTCGGCGATCTTTCGGAAAACGCCGAATACCAGGAAGCGCGCGACCTGCAGGCCGCGACCGAAGAGCGCATCAAGAAACTCGAGGAGCTCGTGAAGCATGCCAAAATAGTGACCGAGGGGAAGAAGAAAAGCGAAGTCGGCTTCGGCTCGAAAGTCACCATCAAGCGGGAAGGCAGCCCCGACCTGCACGAGTACACCATCGTCGGCAGCGAAGAAGCCGATATGCGCGTGAAGAAACTTTCCCACGTCTCTCCGCTCGGCGCCGCCCTGATGGGGAAAAAGAAAGGCGACGTTTTCACTTTCGAGACCCCGAACGGCAAACAGACCTACACGATAGAAAAGGTGGCGTGATACGATACGCCCATGCTGTGGGTTGACCGCATCGTAAACGGCATACGGGATACGCGCACGCCCAAGAACGGCGGGCGCTTCCTCATCCGCGACGAAAAGACGCTTTCCGGCCGCGTGCACATCGGTTCGATGCGCGGCGTGGCCATTCACGGCCTTGTCGCGGAGGTGCTCGCGGAAGCGGGCGTCCCGAACGACTATCTCTTCGAGTTCAACGATTTCGACCCCTTCGATTCCATCCCGAGCTATCTCGACGACGCGGAGTTCCGGCCGCACCTCGGGAAGCCCCTCTACGCCGTGCCGAGCCCCGAACCGGGGTTCGACAACTACGCCGAATATTTCGGCGCGGAGTTCGCGGGCGTCCACGCGAAAGCCGGCTTCCGTCCGCGCTACGTCCGTTCCACGGACGTGTACCGCTCGGGGAAGATGGACGCGCTCATGCGCCGCGCGCTCGAGCGCGCCGATGTCCTGCGCCGCGTCCTCAAAGAAGTATCCGGTTCCGAAAAGGACGAATCGTGGCTTCCCGTGTCGGTCGTATGCGAGAAATGCGGAAAAATGATGACGACGCGCGCGTTCGGCTTCGACGGCGAGACCGTCGGGTACGCCTGCGACCGCAGTCCGGACGGGACGGCGAGCTGCGGGCACACGGGGCGCGTCGCGCCCTGGAGGGGCGCCGCGAAGCTGTTCTGGAAAGCCGATTGGGCGGCGAAATGGATCGCGCTCGGCGTCGATATCGAGGGCGGCGGGAAAGACCACTCGACGAAGGGCGGTTCCCGCGACGTCGCGAATCACATCTGCCGCGCGGTCTTCGGAGAAGAGCCGCCCTACGACATTCCCTACGAATTTTTCCTCGTCGGCGGGAAGAAGATGTCGTCGTCGAAAGGCCGCGGCACGAGCGCGAAGGATATGAGCGATCTTTTCCCGCCCGAGGTCTTCCGCCTCGTGCTCCTCGGCAAGGACATACGCGAGCAGATAAACATCGACCCCGCGGGAGAGTCGGTGCCGCGCCTCTACGACTGGTACGACGGTCTCGCGGAGAGCGTGCGCGAAGGGAAGGCCGACGACTACGCGCGTCTGTACGCGCTCTGCCAGCTGCCCGAGAATCGCGCCGCGCTCGAAGCGCCCTGGCAGATGCGCTTTCGCGAAGCGGCGTTCATCGTGCAGATGCCGCATCTGTCCCTTGAGGAGGAGGCCGAACGCGTGAAGGGGAGCGCGCTTACGCGGGAGGAACAGCGCGCTCTTGCCGAGCGCGGCGCGTACGCGAAATTCTGGCTCGCGACGTACGCTCCCGCCGAATACCGGTTCGAGCTGCGCGCGCAGTTGCCGGCGAACGTGCTTTCGGATGCGCAGAAGAAAGCGCTCGCGGCGCTCCGCGCGTATCTCGCGGAAGGCGCGCGGACGGGAGAGGAGATCCACGCGCGGCTCCACGCTCTCAAGAGCGAGATTCCCATCGAGCCGAAGGACCTCTTCGAGGCGATCTACCGCATCTTTCTCGACCGCGGCTCGGGACCGAAGGCCGGATGGTTTCTGTCCGTCCTGCCGCGCGATTTCGTCCTCGAGCGCCTGCGCGCTGCGGCGTCCTAGGGGCGGCTCCGGCGCATCAAAACCGGCGCAAGGCCGGTTTTTCGTTTTCCCGAAGCGTGTGGATAACCGCGTAGGCGGGTGGGATAGAGTGTCATATACTTCATCAACGGTTAGTGAAGTGGGATACCGGAGTGGTGGCCGCTCCCACCGAACCGCCGAATTCCTATGTTTCTCGGAGAGTACCTGCATACTTTCGACGCGAAAAACCGCATCTCGCTCCCGGCGCGCTTCCGCAGCAAGCTCGGCCGCACCGTCGTCGTCGCGCGCGGCCTCGATCACTGCCTGTACATATTCGCGCGCAAAAGCTGGGAGAAAGAAGCGGCGCGCTACGCGGCGCAGGTGAGCGGCAGCGCGGCCTCGCGCGGCCTCGCCCGCCTTTTCCTCGCGGGATCGTTCGAGAGCGACGTGGACAAGGCGGGGCGCGTGCTCATTCCCGAAAATTTGAAGTCGTTCGCGAATCTTTCCGGAAAGGCCGTCATCGCAGGAGTCGCGGACCGGGTGGAACTCTGGGAGGAGGGAGCATGGAAGAAGTACACGCATGCCATCGAGCGCGATGCCGAGGCGCTCGCGGAGACGGCGAGCGGCGCGTCCGCCTAGCGCTATGGAGAGCCGCCACGACAGCGTCCTTGTGGAAGAAGTGCTCGGCGCGCTTGCCGTCCGTCCCGCCGACGTGGTCGTCGATGCCACCATCGGCGGGGCGGGGCATTTCAGCCGCTTCCTCCGCGCGCTCGGGGCGGATGGCGTCATCGTCGGCATCGATGCCGACGCGGCGGCGGTCGAGAGGGCGCGCGCGGCCTATGCGCGCGACCGGCGCAGCGACCGCCCGGTCGCGCATCTCGTGAACGAGAATTTCCGCAACCTCGCGCGCGTCCTCGAGCGCCTCGGCATCGGGCGCGCGGATAAATTCCTTTTCGACCTCGGCTGGAGCGGCTACCAGCTCGCCGCTCCGCGCGGCTTTTCGTTCCAGCGGGACGAGCCGCTCCTTATGGCCTACGGCGACGGCGGCGAGACCGCGGCCGAGATCGTCAACTCCTCGTCCGAGGAGGCGCTCGCCGACCTGATCTACGCGTACGGCGAGGAGCGGTTCGCGCGCGGCATCGCGCGCGGCATCGTGGCGGCGCGCGCGAAGGAGCGCATCCTCACGACGGGCGCGCTGGTCGCCGCGGTCATGGCCGGGACGCCGCGGTGGTACCATGAGCGGAAAATACATCCGGCGACGAAGACCTTCCAGGCGCTGCGCATCGCGACCAACGACGAGCTCGGCGCGCTGCGCGAAGGGCTCGCCGCCGCGCTCCGCGCGCTCGCGCCCTGCGGGCGGCTCGCGGTGATCTCCTTCCATAGCATCGAGGATCGCATCGTAAAGAGCGCGCTCGCCGATGCCGTGCACCGCGGCCTCGGCTCGCTTTCGCCGAAAAAGCCGATCGTGCCGGCGCGCGCCGAGATCCTCGCGAACCGCCGGGCGCGCAGCGCGAAATTGCGCGTGTTCGAGCGGGCCGCCGCAGCGGAAACTGCGGCGGAAGCGCCGGCGCCCCTTCTTTTGTATGCCGTATAACCTCCGCGTCCGCCTGCCGTTTTCCCCCGTGCGCCTCGCCGCGCTCGCCGTGGCCGTCCTTGTCGTCGCGTACATCGGGCTTATCGCGGTCGTGATGAGCTACGCCGCGCTCACGGTCGAATTTTCGCAATCGGTCAGGAACGACGAGGCCGCCGTCGCAACGCTCGAGTCGCAGTACCTCGCCGCCGTCGCGCGCATCACCGGCACGGATTACGCGGCGGCGGGGTACGCGAAGCCCATCGCCGAGACGTTCGTCCCCGCGGCGAGCGTGACCGCCCTGCGCTGATCCGGATATGCGCGCGCAATTCCGTGCCCGCATCCGCGTGGTTCTCGCCGCCGTTCTGCTCGCCGCCGCGCTCATCCTCATCCGCCTCTATTTCGTCCAGATCGTGAACGGCGACTCGTATGCGCAGAAAGCCGACCAGCAGTTCGCGTCGGGCACGAGCGGCCTCTTCGACCGCGGCTCCATTTACTTCACCCGCAAGGACGGCACGCTCATTTCCGCCGCGACCTTGGCGACGGGATTCCTCGTCGCCATAAATCCGCAGACGCTCGCCGACCCCGAGGCCGCGTACGCGGCGATCGCGTCGGTCGCGTCTTCGTCGCTTGCGCACGACGCTTTCCTCTCCGCCGCGGCGAAAAAGAGCCAGGTCTACATCGAAGTGGCGCACCACCTGCCGGAGGCCGCCGGAGAAGCGCTCGCGGCGGAGGATATCCCCGGCGTCGAAGTGCTCCGCGAGCGGTGGCGCTACTATCCGGGCGGCACGCTCGCGCCGAAGTCCATCGGCATCGTGTCGTACGGCACGGGCGCCACGCTCACCGGCCAGACCGGCCTCGAAGCGTACTACGATTCCACGCTCGAGCGCACGGGCGACTTCCTGTACAAGAATTTCTTCGCGGAGCTTTTCTCCAACATCGGCAATATGCTCGTCAGCGCGCGGGACGCGCGGGAGGGCGATGTCGTCACGACCATCGAGCCGGAAGTCGAGACGCGGCTTATGAACGACCTCGCGGCGGTGAACAGGCAGTACTCGAGCCAGAGTTCGGGCGGCATCATTATGGTCCCCTCGACGGGCGCCATCGTCGCGCTCGGCTCCGTTCCGACCTTCAACGGGAACGACCTGCAGAACATCGATCCGTCGCTCCTCGTCAATCCGCTTGCCGAACACGTATACGAATTCGGCTCGATCATGAAGCCCGTCACGATGACCTCGGCGCTCGACGCCGGCGCCATTACTCCGCAGACCACCTACGACGATACCGGATGCATCACCGTGAACGCCGCGAACATCTGCAACTGGGATCGCAAAGCGCGCGGCGTCATTCCGATGCAGCAGATCATCATGCAGTCCCTGAACGTCGGGGCGTCGTGGGTCGCCACCCAGCTCGGCCAGGACAATTTCCGCGCGTACTTCACCTCCATTTTCGGCCAGAAGACGGGCGTCGACCTGCCCAGCGAAACCGGCGCCCTCATCGGGAACCTCTCGAAGCCCCAACAGGTGTACTACGACACCGCGTCGTTCGGAGAGGGCATCGCGGTTACGCCGCTCCAGATGATCCGCGCGCTCGGCGCGATCGCCAACGGCGGCGTGATGGTCACGCCGCACCTCGCGTCGGGCATCATGCTCGACACGGGGCTCACCCGCACGCTCGACTGGGGAAGCGGCACGCGCGTCTTCAGCGCGACCGCCGCGCGCGAGACGACGGTGATGATGGACGCGCTTTTCGACCAGATCCTCGACCGGGGGCACGCGAAAATCCCGACGATGTCGGTCGCGGCGAAAACGGGAACCGCCCAATTGCCGACGCCCGCGGGCACCTACTACACGAACCGGTTCTTCCATTCGGAAGTGGCGTTCTTCCCATCGTTCAACCCGCGCTTCATCATCCTCCTCTACACGAACGATCCGAAGCACGTGGAGTATGCCTCCGAGACGCTGACGCCGACCCTGCTCGACCTTGTGCATTTCCTCATCGACTATTACGCTGTGCCCCCTGAC
>JAKAJJ010000021.1 GCA_021813835.1 bacterium
TAGATGCGGCCGCGCTCTTCTTCCCGCCGCTCGGGAGCCATCGCGAAGAGCGAGCGTTCCGGGGCGGCGTGCGCCGCGTGAACGCTTTCGGGGAAGCCGGTCGCGATGACGATGATGCGGATCTGGCCTTTCTTGAGCTTCTCGTCCTTCATTATGCCGAAGATAATCTTGGCGTTCTTGTCGACGGATTCGTTGATGACCTTCGCGGCCTCCTGCACTTCGAGGATGCCGAGGTCGTCGGCGCCGGCGACGACGAAGAGGATGCCCTTCGCGCCCGTGATGGAAACGTCGAGGAGCGGGGAATTGATGGCGTTCTTGGCGGCGTGGGCCGCGCGCTCGTCTCCCTCGGCGACGCCGATGCCCATAAGCGCGGGGCCGGCGCCCTCCATGATCGCCTTGATGTCGTTGAAGTCGGTGTTGATGTCGCCCGGCGTCGTGATGATGTCGGAGACGCCCTCCACCGCCTGGCGCAGGATCTCGTCGCACATCGCGAAGGCGCTCTTCGCCGAGGTCTGCACGTCCACGATGGCGAGCAGCTTGTCGTTGGGGATGACGATGAAGGCGTCGACCTCCTTCTTGAGCTCGGCGAGCCCGCGCTCGGCGATCTCCCTGCGCTGGGCGCCTTCGAAGGAAAACGGCTTCGTCACGACCGCGACCGTGAGCGCGCCCACTTCCTTCGCGATCTTCGCGATAATGGGCGCCGCGCCGGTGCCCGTGCCGCCGCCCATGCCGCACGTGATGAAGACCATGTCGGAACCCTGGAGCGCTTCCTGGATCTCCTGGCGCGTCTCTTCGCCCGCGCGCTTGCCGAGTTCGGGATTCATGCCGGTGCCGAGCCCGCGCGTGAGATTCTTGCCGATGTGGATCTTGCGCTTCGCGAGGGAACGGTGGAGGTCCTGCGCATCGGAATTGACGGCGACGAACTCGACGCCGCGCACCTTCGAATTGATCATATGGTTCACGGCGTTGTTCCCGGAACCGCCGACGCCGACGACACGGATCCGCGCGAACGTTTCAACTTCCGGCTCGATGCGTTTTGACATAGGGAGTGTGAGGAGTGGTTCCGGCAATAATAGCAGAACCGGCGGCACTGCAAATATTGACAATATCCGGATGTGTCTTGCGGTTCAGGGCAGGAATTGCTGGAAAAACTTCCGCACCTGGAGCCCGACGCCCCGTTTCGGCGCGCTCGTGTCGCCCGTGAGCCCCCAGAGAGCGAGGCCGTACGCGACCGCCCAGGTCGCATCGCGGATCTTCGTGTCGGCGGGGAGGCGGAATTCCGCGAGGCGCGCGGGGAGCTTCAGCGACCCGCGCGCGATGTCGCTTATCGAGCCGACGCCCGCGCCGCCGCCCGAAATGATGATGCCGGCGGGCAGGGGCCCGCGCCGCCCGAGCGATCTCAAATGCTTGTCGATGAGCGCGAAGAGCGCGAGGAGGCGGTTCTCGATTATGTCGTCTACTTTCTTGCGCGAATACATCTGCCCCGAGAGGCGGCCGAGCTTCACGCGCTCGGCTTCCTCGAGCGAAATGCGGAAGCCCAAAGCGATATCGTCCGTGATATGGCTCGAGCCCATCGGGAACACCTTGACCGACACCGGAATGCCTTCGTCGTACACGACGATGGAGACCGTTTCCGCGCCGATGTTCGCGAGAACGCAGCCCTTCATCTTCTGGTCGCCCTCGAGGAGGACATACGAGCCGGCGAGCGGAGAGGCCATCTGGTCGATGACTTCGATGTCCGCTTCCTCGACCGCTTGGGCGAGCGCTTCGGCATGCTGGGAGAGGGAGGTGACGAAAAGATAGTCGACTTCGAGCCGCACGCCTTTCATCCCGAGCGGATCGCCGAGCACCTTGTTCCCGTCGATGCGGTACTCGAGCGGGATGCTGTGGAGGACCTGCCGGTTCGTGAAGCCGGGCGCCGCCGCTTCGCGCGCCGCTTTCGACGCCTTCTCGATATCGAGCGCGGTTATTTCCTGGTCGGCGCGCGAAATGATGGCGGTGCCCGTCGCGCGCGCTTCGTCGAGCGAGATGCCGCCGATGGCGAGGAATCCCGCGCGCACCGGCACGCGCGCGACCTGCTCCGCCTGCCGCTTCGCCTCGCGGATGCTCGAAGCGACCTCCTCCTTGTTGACGATGTAGCCGTGCCGCAGCCCCTTGCTCTCGGCGAGGCCCGTGCCGAGGATGCGCAACTGCCGCCCGCTCTTCCTATCAGCGGTTTCTTCGACGACGACCAGCTTGACCTGGTACGTGCCGATGTCGATGCCGGTGGCGATGCGTCGGGACATTACGGGCGGCGCGAGCGGCACCCGCGCCGAAACGCGCGAGGAGCGCCCGTTCGCTTCGCTCCATCGTAGCGCCATGTACCCTCCCTTTCAAATGCAGCAATGCGTGGATAAACAGGAAAAGAACGAACGTCCGCTCGCGCATGCCGTAGGCGCCCGCCTGCCGCTTTGCCTCGGCGAGGCAGATGAGCACCTCGCCGCTTTTCGCGCCGGCGGCGTAAGAGAGGACGTTCGGCGTGTAGCTTTTGCCGCGCAGGCGCGCGTTCAGCGCGCGCGCTCGCTCGCTCGCGACGAAGGCGAGCGATATGTCCCAGCCGGGAAGGACGGCTGCCGCAACGGCCGCATACGGCGCGCGCGGCGCCCGTCGCCGCGTGAAATTCTTCAGGGAGACGCCGGCCATTCAGCGCTTCCCGCGGGCGTTCCTGCGGGCCGCCGGGTCAATTTTCCCGAGCTTCACGAGCTCGTTGTACGTCTCGCGCCGTTCCCGAGAGACGAGCGCGCGCTTCTTGCCGACGTTCTTCGACATCGTGCGGTGCCAGTAGCGGCGGTCACGCATTTCGCGGACGAGGCCGAGTCCCTGCGCGCGGCGGGTGAAGCGGCGGATGAGCGCGGAAGAACTCTCGTTCTTTCCGCGCCGCACCTCGACTCTCGTACTCGTCATCATCAAAGGAATCTACCACATGAACTACCTTTTTGTCCATGGCGTTATAAAAAGCTCCGCAAAAGCGGAGCCCGAAATTGCAAAACGTTCCCCATGATTAGTTGCAATAGAGATGGAATTGATGTATCGGCAGAAGCGTTATGCGTCGAATTTCATTGAAGCAACGGAGTGTTACTCGTGAGCCGTGACGCCGACCGAATGAGTCATACTCGCGTGGATATTTGCTGTGAAATTTCTTCCGTGCTTCTTCGTAACTCGTTGCCTCCACCGGAACCCAACGGTAATCCACCGCAATCGTAGCGACAGTGGGTATTCCACCGATGCTGCTCGGGAGTCCGAATCCACTCATGAAATACACGCGATATGTACACGTCTCCCGCTGTTGTCTCTCCACGTGTCCCATAAATTGCCTCCTTCTCATTCCGAGTCTAGACCAATACTATGCTTACGAAGTTTTATGTCAAGCGACGGACTTCAGGCGTTCGGCGAGGCCCTCGAGCGGGAGGACGATGTCTTCCTGCGTCTGCCGGTTGCGCAGGACCGCGGCGCCCTCGAGCGCCTCTTTGCGCCCCATAATGAGGAGGTAGGGGCTGCCGTGCCGTTCGGCGATGCGGAGCTGCTCGGTGAGCGATTCGACGCCGATGGTCTGCGCGAGCGGGATGCGCGCGCGCCGGAAGTCCTCGGCGAGCCGGAGCGACAGCCGCTTCGCTTCGTCGCCGATGTGTATGAAAGAGAAGCGCAGGCGGGGAAGGGCGCTTTTTTCCGCCGCCGCGCCCTCGCTCGCTATGTGGAAGAGCGCGCCGGCGGCCGGCGTCGCCGCCGGGAAAAAGTGCCGCGCCAGGTCGGTGTAGCGCGAGCCCCACGCCACGCGCCGGCCGCCGAGGACGAGTTCGAAGCAGGTGTCGCTCCACACGCCGCCGCGGCTGATGAGGTCGCGCGCGAGCTCGTAGGGCGTTTCGGTCATCTCGAGATATTCGAGGAGGTCTTCGAAGCGCCGGCGGCTCGCGTCCGAGAGGTACTCGGTCGGGGCGGGCAGGTCGTCCGCGTATTCGCGGGCGATGGCGAGCTCCGCGGCCTCGAGCGCGTCGCGCTTGGCGCATGCGACGCAGTCCTCCGGAAGGGACGGCGCGCGCTTCCTGAAGAAGTTCCCGAGCTCGCGCGCGTAGCGCGCGCGGGTCTCCTTGTCGCCCATCGAATTGATGCGGAGAACCGGCTCTTCGTGGAAGAGATCGCGCGCGAGCGCGAGAAGGGCGCGCATCACGACGGTGTCCGCGAGCGCGCGATCCGCGCCGAGCGCATGGAATTGCACCACCGCCTTTTTCGGCGCCGGCCGCCCGGCAGCGATGTTCGTGTGCCAGAGGAAGAGCGGTTGCCGCGCGGAGGGCTCGCAGCCCGCCGCGCGGCACTGCCGCAGGAAGCCCGCGACGATCTCGGCGGCGGAGTCGAGCGCGAGCGCGGAGGGGAGCGCCACGGGGGGCGCTTTGGGGCGCGCGCCGCGCGTCCGCACGAGGAGCGCCGAGAGCGGCGTGAATCCGTAGTATTGGCCGACCGCGCGCGCCTTGCTCACCAGTTCGTCCGCGGGGATGGCCGTGCGCGTCATAGGGAGGCGGTGGTCGTGCTTATCGCCGGCGCCGCCGCGTAGCGCGCTTCGCCCGGGAAGAAGCCGATGTGCGAAAGCGGCAGGAGCCGGAGGTCGACGCGGCCGATGATATCCTTGCGCGGCAGGGGCCCCCAGACGCGGCTGTCGGAGGAATTGGGGCGATTGTCGCCCATCACGAAATAATCGTTCGGGCCGAGCGTGACGCTCTTCGTGTACGTGGCGTCCTCGGCGACGACGTAGGGCTCGGTGAGCGTGAACGTGGCGCCCGCGCTCGTGGTGATGCTCACGATGCCGCGGCTGATGGCGACCGTCTCTCCCGGAAGGCCGACGATGCGCTTGATGTAGAAGATGGACGGGTCGCCGGGGTAGCGGAAGACGATGACGTCGCCGCGCGCGGGAGCGGAGAAATCGTAGGCGAGCTCGTCGACGATGAGGTAGTCGAGGTTTTCGAACGTCGGATGCATCGATTCGCCGTCCACGACGAACGGCGACACGACGAACGCGCGGAGCGGAATGACGACGACGACGATGAGGAGCGCAAGCGTGAAAAGATCCTTCAAAAGACCTTTTCCGGTATCAGGCATGGGCGCATTGTACGCGCGTCCGAACGGGACGCAAGTGTTTAGGACGTTGTCCGGCGCGTGGTATCATCCGCGGCAATGGCATTCGTTATCGTCGGCCTCGGGAATCCGGGGAAAGAGTACGAAAAGACGCGGCACAACGCCGGCAGGAGCGCGACGGAACTTCTCGCGAAGCAGGAAGGCCTCGACGGCTTCGCTTTCAACAGGGCGGCCAATGCCCTCGTCGCGAAGGGCGCGATCGGCGGCGAATCCGCGACGCTCGTGCTGCCGGAAACGATGATGAATCGTTCAGGGAAGGCGGTCGGGGCGTTCGTGAAGAGCCCGAAGGCGGCGAAAAACTTGCTCGTCATCCACGACGACCTCGACCTCCCGCTCGGCACGATAAAAATGGTGTTCGGCCGCGGGAGCGGCGGACACAAAGGCGTCGAGAGCGTGATGCGGAGCATCAAAACGAAGGACTTCGCGCGCATCCGCATCGGCGTCGCGCCCGCCGGCAAGAAAAATCAGGCGAAGAAACTCAAAGACGAAGAGAAAGTCATGAAGCTCGTGATAGGGAAGTGGAAGCCCGCCGAGGAGGCGGCGGCGAAGAAGGTCTTCAAGAAGGCGGCGGAAGCCGCGCGCCGCTTCGCGAAGGACGGCAAGGACGCCGCGACGCAGTTCGCGAACACGCGCTAGAGCGGACGAAAAACAGAAGGGCACCTTCTGCATGCAGAAGGTGCCCTTCTGTAATTCCGTAACCTATTTCTTGCCGGAGAACGAGAGCGTCATCCGCTGGTCTTTCGGTTCGAAGAGCGTGATGACGAACGGATACGTCTTTCCGAGCTCGAGGGTTTCGCGCAACTCCGCGGGCGTCGGGAATTCGGAGACGTGCACGAGGCCGGCGACGCCTTCCTCGACGGACGCGAGCGCGCCGTGCTTGTTGTACTTGATGATGACGCCCGGCACCTCCATTCCTTTCTTGTAGCGCTCGGCGGCGGTATGCCACGGATTTTCCTTGAGCGCTTTGATGGAGAGGGAAATTTTCCCGTCCTTGATCTCGATCACTTTCACGCGCACCGCGTCGCCGACGGCGAAAAGGGCGCGCGGGTCCTCGACGAGGCCCCAGTCGAGCTCGCTGATGTGCACGAGACCCTCGAGCCCCGGCTCGAGCTTCACGAAGACGCCGAAATCGACGACACCCGTTACTTCTCCGGAGACGACGTCGCCCACCTGGTACTTGTCGATGAGCGAGGCCTTCTCTTCCGCCTCGTTCCCCGTGCGTTCCGAGAAAATGAGCTTCCCCTCCTTCGGATCTGCGGTGATGATGCGGATCGTGAGCGGATGCCCGACGAGCCGCATCAGCTCGCCGAGGATTTTATCCTTATCGCCCTCCGGCACGCGCGGATAGTGCTCTTTCGAGAGCTGGGACGCCGGAAGGAATCCCTGGATGCCCTGCCAGGAGAGGATGAGGCCGCCCTTGTTCGCCTCTTCGACGGCGAGGGTGTAGGACGTCTGCGCGGCGATGGCCTGTTCTGCCTCGCTCCAGATGGCGGCCTGGCGCGCCTCCTTGAGCGAGAGCTCGATATAGCCCTCGCGCCCGGCGGGGTCGATGACTTTCGCGCTGATGGCGTCGCCGACGTTCGCTTTGCGCAGGACATCCGCGGCGTTCAGGTACTCGCGGCCGTAAATGAGCCCGGTGCCGAACGGGGCGAGGTCCACGTACACGCGTCCGCGCCCCATCGCGATGATGCTGCCTTCCACGAGGTCGCCGGAGGAGGGCGGCGTCGGGATAGCGTCAATGAGGACCGCCATCGGGTGGCCTTCGGGGAGATTGATGAGCGCCGCCGGCGCGGCGTCCTTTTTCTCTTTCGACATTCTTTATAAGCGGTGCGGAGGTTCGGAACCGGTACATGAACCTTTCGGCGCAAGGGTTAGCCGTTTCCTGCTTCGCACGCAACGGGGGAACTATAGCAAATGATCGCAAAAAGGTGAAGGGGCGCCCGCGCTTCCGCGCGGGCGGATTTCGTGCTAAAATAGAACTACTTTATGGTGATTACCCACCACGGCGGGCAGTGCTTCAAGGTGACCCTCGGCGACCTCACGCTCGTCTTCGACCCTATCGCAAAAGGCGCGACCCTGCCGAGCGTCCGCTTCGGCGCGGACATCGCGCTCGTGTCGCGCAATCACCCGGATATGAACGGAATCGAGGAGGTCGCCTATGGCGGCAAGGCGCCGTTTCCCGTCACGGGGCCGGGCGAATACGAGCGCCGCGGCGTCGCCATCCAGGGATTCCTCTCGAGGAGCGCGTACGGCCTCGCGAAGGGCGAGACGGAAGCGCCGAACGCCATTTACGCGGTCGAACTCGAAGATATGACGCTCGTGCACCTCGGCGCTCTCGCCGACAAGGAGCTCCCCGCCGCCGCGCGCGAGGGAATCGACGAGGTCGACGTTCTTTTCGTGCCCGTCGGCGGCACGGGCGTCCTCACGAGCGCCGCCGCGCACGAGATCGCGGTTTCGCTCGAGCCGAAAATAATCGTCCCGATGCACTGGAGCGGAATCGGAGAACCGAAGGCGCTCGAGGCCTTCCTCAAGGAAGCGGGCAACGGCAGCGAAAAGACGGATAAGCTCACCCTGAAGAAGAAGGACCTCCTCGGCCGCGACGGGAGTATAGTAGTGATTACGCCGTAACGCCTATGCGAACCCTCGCCGACCACATCGAGCGCATAAAAGGAAAGCCGCACCACGTGCGCAGGCGGGCCGCGTTCGGCGCCGCCGCGCTCGGCACGGCGCTCGTGGCGTTCGCATGGCTCGCGGCATCGTTCTCGACGGGCGCGTTCGCTCTCCACGCGACGTCGTTTGCGGAGAGTACGGGGCAGGAAGGCGCGCGCGCGCCGGCAGGCGCGGCGGAAAATCTCGCGGGCGCCGCCGCCGCGCTCCCCTCGGATGCGCGTGCTCCGGCGCGCATCGAGATCATCGACGCAGCCACGTCATCCGGTCCCGCGGCGAGCGCGCCGCAGACGGTCATTCCGTTTTAAGTATGGGCGGCGACGACTAATTTTTGCGTATGGCGGATCCGGAGAAAAAGAGCGGCGCGAGCGCCGCCGCGGAAAGGGTAGTCGAACAGCCGATCGTGAGCGAGATGCGCACGTCGTATCTCGACTACGCGATGTCGGTCATCACGGCGCGGGCGCTCCCGGACGTGCGCGACGGCCTGAAGCCGGTGCACCGCCGCATCCTCTACGCGATGCGCGAAGCGGGGCTCGGCCCCACCGCGAAATTCCGGAAGAGCGCGACGGTCGTGGGCGACGTGCTCGGCAAGTACCATCCGCACGGCGACACGGCGGTGTACGATTCGATGACGAAGATGGCGCAGGACTTTTCGTACCGCTACCCGCTCGTCCTCGGACAGGGCAACTTCGGCTCCATCGACGGCGATTCGCCGGCCGCGTACCGCTACACGGAAGCGAAAATGTCGCACATCGGCGAGGAGCTCCTCCGCGACATCGAGAAGGAAACGGTGGGCTGGACGGCGAACTTCGACGCGACGCGCGAGGAGCCGACGGTCATTCCCTCAGCGCTCCCGAACCTTCTTTTGAACGGGACGCTCGGCATCGCGGTCGGTATGGCGACGAACATGCCGCCGCACAACCTGCGCGAAACCGTCGCCGCCGCCGTTCACCTCATCGACCACCCGGATGCGACGACCGACGACCTGCTCGGCTTCATCCGGGGCCCCGACTTTCCTTTGGGCGGCATCGCCTTCAACCAGGCGGACCTCAAGCACGCGTACGGCACGGGTAAAGGGCCGGTCGTCGTGCGCGGCGAAGCGGAGATCGTGGACGAGGGCTCGAAGGAAACGCGCATCGTCATCACCTCCCTCCCGTACCGCGTGAACAAGAGCGAGCTCATCGCGCGCATCGCCGAGCTCGTCGGGGAGAAGAAAATCGACGGCATCCGGGACCTGCGCGACGAATCCGCCTCCGACATCCGCATCGTCGCGGAACTCAAAGGCACCGCGCATCCGCAAGCGGTCCTGAACGCTCTCTACAAGCACACCGAGCTCGAGAGCACTTTCCACTACAATATGCTCGCCCTCGTGGAGGGCGTGCCGGAGATGCTTTCCCTGCCGGCGATGCTCCAGCACTTCGTCGAGCACCGCCGCGTCGTCGTGAAGCGCCGCACCGAGTTCGATCTGCGCAGGGCGGAGGAACGCGAGCACATCCTCCTCGGGCTCTCGAAGGCGCTCGACCACATCGACGAGGTCATCGCCGTCATCAGGAAAGCGCCGGACGTGCCCGCGGCCGACCTCGCCCTCCGGAAGAAGTTCGGCTTTACCGAGCGCCAGACCGCCGCCATCCTCGCGATGCGGCTGCAAACGCTCGCCGGCCTCGAGCGCAAGAAGATCGAGGACGAGCTCGCGGAAGTTCAGGCGCTCATCACAAAGCTGAAAGACATCCTTTCCACCCCGAAGAAAAT
>JAKAJJ010000022.1 GCA_021813835.1 bacterium
CCGACGTCCTCGTGCTCGGCAACGGCGCCGGCGTGCGAAGCGCGACCGTCGCGCTCATGCGGAAGCTCATGCGCTGGCCCGGCCCGAAAGTCATCGATGCCGACGCGCTCAAAGCGCTCCGCAAAGGAGCCGTCGATAATGCGATACTGACGCCGAATGAAGGTGAATGGGAACGGCTCGCCCGCATGAACAGCGTTCCGGAACTCCTTTCGCGCGACATCGTTATCGTCAAGAAGGGCGTGCCGACGGAGATCCTCTCCCGCACGAAGACCTATCGCCAGCCGCGCACGAACGCCGGTCTTGCGAAGGCTGGCGCCGGCGATGTGCTCGCAGGGCTCTGCGCCGGTTCCCTCGCGCGCGGGGCGTCGCTCTGGGACGCGGCGAGGGAGGCGACGGCGACGGGTAATACGATCGCGGACCTGCTCGCGAAAAAGAAGAAGGGATACTATTTCCTCGCGAGCGACCTCGCGGAGGAGCTTCGGAAGAACAGGTGTCTTTCCGCCGCGAAGCGTTAGGGTATATACTGCTCCGCATATGCTGCAGCGATTCTTCAAGGGGCTGTCCTATGCGTTCACCGGGCTTTCGCTCGCGTGGCGGGAGGAGAGCAATTTCAAGATCGAGGTCGTCTGCGCGGTGCTCGCCATCGCGCTCGGCGCGACCGTCCAGCTCTCTGCAGTCGAGTTCGCGCTCGTCGCGATCGCCATCGGTATTGTCCTCGCCGCCGAAGCTTTCAATACGGCTCTCGAAGAGCTGTGCGACAAACTCGAGACGGACCATGATCCGCGCACCGCTCGGATCAAGGATCTCGCCGCCGCCGCAGTGCTCATTGCCGCCGCCGCCGCGCTCGCCGTCGGCTTATTCATATTCATCCCGCACTTATGATGTTACAGACTATCGTTTCAGCCGATATGTGGTTCGAGAACCTGATGCTCGCCGTCCGCACACCGCTTATGGTGCGCATGTTCGAGGCCGTGACGTTCTTCGGGGAACCGACCACTATCATCGGGTTCGCGGGGATTGTCGGGCTCACGCTGCTCTACCTGCCGCGCGGGCGGGCATTCGTCGTCGGATTCGTCGCAACGCTCGCCGGGGCCGCGGCGACGGGGTTCGCTTTGAAAGATATCGTCAAGCGCGCGCGGCCGGACGGCCTCATCCCTGCGATTCACGAGACCGGCTTCTCATTCCCGAGCGGGCATGCGACCGGGTCGATGGCGTTCTACGGCTTCACCGCTTTCATACTCTGCAGATGGTACCCGCGTTATGCGAAAGCGATCGTGGCGGCGACGACGATAATAGTCTTAGCTATCGGTTTCAGTCGGCTCTACCTCGGCGCGCATTTCCCGAGCGATGTCATCGCGGGCTATCTGCTCGGCGGGGTGTGGGTGTTCATCGGCATCAAGATCGCCGGGAGGCGTCAGGATCCGAAGTAGCGGTCGCCGAAATCGCCGAGTCCGGGGACGATATATTTGTGCGCATCGAGCTCTGCGTCGACCGCGGCGAGGACGATATGGTCTTCCTGTATGAGGCGGGCGAGCCGCGCGAGGCCTTCGGTCGCGCCGATGACGCCGCCGAAATGAAGATTCGACGCGGCGGCGCCGCGCTCGACGAGGCGGTTCGCCGCCGCTTCGGCGGAGCCGCCGGTCGCGAGCATCGGATCGAGGATGACGACCGTGTCGCTTTCCGAGAGCGGCGGGAGATTTTCGTAGTACCAGTGCGGCGCGAACGTCCGCTCGTCGCGCTTCATGCCGAGCACGCCCACCGGCGCACCCGGGAAGGTGCGGAGCGCCGACGGCAGGAGGGCGATGCCCGAGCGGAGGATGATGACAAGGACGATGCGTTCGGGGCAGGCAGGCACGCCATGAGACGCGCGTGCATCTCCCGGATGAGCGTCTCAGCGAGACGGTCGGATGCCGCGCGGAATTCGGCGGTGCCGATCTGCCGATCGCGGAGCATGGCAAGGAACGAATTCATGGCTTGGTACGGTGAGACCGCACATTGGTCGAGAACCAATCGCGGGCGAGCGCCGCGACCTTCTCGAGAGCGCCCGTTTCTTCGAAGAGGTGGGTGGCGCCGAGGATGACTTCCAGCTTCTTCTCGCCGGGCAGGGCAGCGAGCGCCTGCTCGTTCAGCGCGAGGACTTCCTCGTCAGCGCCGCCGACGATGAGGAGCACGGGCGCGGCGACGCTCGGGAGCGCCTCCATCGCGAGGTCCGGCCTGCCGCCGCGCGACACGACCGCTCGCACGCGCTCCGGAGACTCTGCGGCGAAGGCGAGCGCGGCAGCGGCGCCGGTCGAGGCGCCGAAGAGCCCGAGGGCGAGCGTGCTCGTTTCCGGCTGCCGCCCCGCCCACTCGAGCGCCGCACCGAGACGCTCCGCCAGGAGGGCGATGTCGAAGCGGGTCTGGTAGTTCTCATCCTCCTCTTCGGTCAGTAGGTCGATGAGCAGCGTCGCGAAGCCGGCATCCTGCAGCTCGCGAGCGACTAGCGCATTCCTGGGCGAGAACCGGCTGCTGCCGCTGCCATGCACGAAGACGACGAGGCCGGTCGCTTTTTCGGGTACGGCGAGTATGCCCGCAAGGACGATGCCGTCTGCGGGCGCCTCGATAGGCTTCGGCGCTGCGCGCATGAGCCGTATGACCTCTTCGTCGGAGACCTGTTCGAATCGTTCGTAATGGGCGCCGATGGCGCCCTCGAATGAGTCCGGCGGCTCGAGCGTGATGAGCTCCTCGACGCCTTCTCCCTCAAGCGCCCGCAGAGCGTCGCCCGAAGCGACCGGCACGGCGACGATGATGCGCGCCGGCTTCGACGCTTTCGCGACGCGCACTGCGAGCCGCATGGAGAGGCCGGTCGCGATGCCGTCATCGACGATGAGGGCAGTCTTTCCGGAGAGGTCGAGCGGTGCTCTGCCGTCGCGGTAGAGGTCGCTTCGACGCTTCGCTTCGGCGCGTTCGGCGGCGACTGCCGCGTGAAGCATCTTCGCGTCGAGTGCTGCGGTTTCCGCCTCATTGAAGAGGGAGGCGCCGTCGGGCGCGACGGCGCCGACGGCGTACTCGGGCTCGAAGGGGTGGCCGACTTTCCGCACAGCGATGATATCGAGCGGCGCCGCGAGCGCTTGGGCGACTTCATACCCCGTGACGACGCCGCCGCGCGGAAGCGCGAGGACGACGGTGTCCTTACCCGCGTAGGCCTCGAGTCTCTTCGCGAGCTGTTTCCCCGCGTCGACGCGGTCTTTGAACATATCTCTGATTGTATGCCTATAAAAACCGTTCAGGAGCGGAAAAGCCGCGGCTGTGGAGAAGGCGTCCGGCGTACAGTACCATGAGGGGATGTATATAAAAGTCTTCGTCACGCCGGGCGCGAAACGGGAGAACGTCGAAGAGAAAGGGGATACGTTCCTGATATCCGTGCGCGAGCCGGCGTCGGGGAATCATGCCAATGATCGCGTCCGCGAACTCGTGGCGCTCCGGTTCGGGCAGCCGATAGGCAAGGTGCGTATCCTGACAGGGCACCATTCCCGCGGTAAGATGATAAGCGTTAACAGCTAGCGTCTTCCTTCATGAACATCACTATCAAAGCTGCGCACCACGATCTGAATGACGCGATGCGTACGCTTATCGAGGAGAAGTTTTCCGCACTCGACAAGCTCGTCGAGAATCCGAAGAACCCCGCGATGCTCTCGTGCGAGATAGAGGAATCGATTGCTGTGGAACGCGCCGGCGCGAAGTATCGTGCCGAAGGGAACCTGTCCGTCGACGGGAAGCTTTTTCGCGCCGAAGCGAACAGCAGCACGCTTGAGGGCGCCGTCGACCGCGTGCGCGATGACCTCATCCGCGAATTCCAGCACGCGCAAGGGAAGCAGAAGGGGCTCGTGAAGCGCGGCGGTGCGGCACTCAAGCGGATGCTCCGCTTCGGGGAGTAGAGCCTGCCCTAAGACTCCCATCTGCGGCGTTGCAGGCCCCGATGCTCGTTCACCGTACCTCCAAGTACGGCTCACTCCGCTTCTCGCCAGCGCCTTGCATCTGGGAGGTTTTCGAACAGGCTCTAATTTCTCTTACTAAAATCGGCGAAACTCATTTCGCGCCTCCCCTCGGGGATGACGGAGAGGACGCGGAATTCGCCTTTGGCGAATTCCGCGTTTGTGATTTTCATGCGCTTTCCGTTCTCGAAAAAGTACGTGCCGATGCCGTCGGCGTACGCGCGGTATTTGTTCCAGTTCTCGAGAGCGGGGGCGCTGAGGTCGAGGAGGCCGTCCTCCTTCTTGAGCTTGTGCGCGCGGGTCGCGAGCGAAGCGTCTTGCGGCACAGGAGCGATGTCGCCCGCGAGATAACCGGGGAGAGACGCGACGAGGAGCTCTGCGCCCATACTGATAAGCCGCGGGCGGAGCTCTCGCGCCGTCTCGGTCGGAGCGATAGGGGTCGATTCCTGTGCGATGATGTCGCCCGCGTCCATCTCCCTGGCCATCTTTTGGATGGTGACGCCGGTCTCGCTCTCGCCGGCGAGCATCGCGGTCTCGAGCGGCGTGGCACCGCGGTATTTCGGCAGGAGGGAATAGTGGACGTTGATGACGCCCTTCGGAAAGGCACGGATGAGCTCTTCCGGGAAAATCTTTCCGTAAGCGACGACGAGCGCGTAGTCGCAGCCATAGGCGCGGATTGCGGCGAGAGCTTCTTCGTCGAGTTTCTCGGGCGTGAGCACCGGGAGGCCGTGCGTACGCGCAAGCGTCTTCACGGGCGACGGCGTGAGCACGAGGCCGCGGCCGCGCGGCGCGTCGGGCGAGGTTACGACGACGGCGGGAGTGAAGCCGTGCTCGATAAGCGTCGCGAGCGTCTCGCTCGCGACGGTCGGCGTGCCGAAATAAGCGAACTTAGAGGGTGCGCTCATGGGAGATCTTGATGAGGTGTTCGGCGTGGTCGATGAAGAGGATGCCGTTCAAATGGTCGGTCTCGTGCTCGAATATCTGCGCCATGAGGCCGCCCGCGCCACGCTCGAATCGCGAGCCGTCTTCGCGGCGCGCGCGGAGGGTGACGCGCTCGTGCCGTTTCGTCGTGCCGTAGACGTCATGCACCGAAAGGCAGCCCTCGTCCATTTTCGCGCGGCGGCGGCTCGTCTTCACGATTTCGGGGTTGATGTACACCTCGTTCTCTGGCACCGGCGGCACCGGGGTCACATTCTCCTGCATGGGCGCAGGCTCGATCGTGCGGTCCTTGCGCACGATGAAGATGCGGTAGGGGACGCCGATCTGCGGTGCCGCGAGTGCGACGCCCTCGAGGAACGGGTCGAGTGCTTCCTCCATGTCGCGTATGATGCTCGCGAGCTCAGGCGTCCCGAACAGCTCTTCCGGGACGGGCTTGGCTATCTCGCGCAGCACCGGTGCGCCGTCTTGCACGATTTCTTTCATGTTCCCTAATATAACACCGGGAAGCAACCGTGTCGCGCGCTCTTCCGGCTCCGCAGCGGTCGGCGCATTTCCTGGTCAGCTCCGCAAGGCTGCGCGGAAATGACGCGCCGCGCTCAGCTTCGCGAGCACGTCGACACGGCTGCCTCCTTTCACGAAGCGCAACTACTTTTTCGGATGCTTCGTCGGGTCCAACTCCCACCAGAAGGTCTTGCTGAAATTCTTCGCCTGGCTGCATACGCTCTTCAGGTAGTAGAGGTCGGCGGTCGGGATCTGCTCGAGCACGGTGCCGAGGTGCGCCATGGTCATGGGCGCGAGGCCGTCAGAAGCGCGTGCGTGGTTCAGGTGGCGCAGGAAGAAGCGCATCATCTCGCCGCGTTCGGTGAGCCGCTTCCGGCCTTTGGGCGCGGCCGCTACCTTTTTCTCGAATTCAGGGAGGAAGTCACCGATGGATTTCATGTGTCCTTGAGTATACCGCGCACAGACAATACAGAAAAAGAGGGTAAAGACTTTGCCTTACAGCAACGAGAGAGGAAACGTACAAAGACGTCTTCGTATTTGTATGTTATCCGAACGAGGTAGATGAAAGCGTGCAAGTAATGCCTAGTGGTCCGGAACGCACTCTTTTTCTGTACTATCTATGCGCTCTAGCTTGCTTCAATATCTGCACCGAGTTCCTGGAGACGGTGCACGATATCCTCGTAGCCGCGGTTGATCGAGTACACGTTGCGCAGAGTGGAGCGGCCCTTGGCGGCGAGCATGCCGACGAGGATGATAGTCGCCGGGCGGAGCGCGGGCGGGCAGATGACCTCCGCAGCTTTGAGGTGGGTCGGCCCTTCGATCGAGATGCGGTGCGGGTCATGGAGCGTGGTGCGGGCGCCGAGACGGTCGAGGTCGGTGTAATAGATGGCGCGTTTCTCATAGGACCAGTCGTGGATCAGCGTCGTACCGTTCGTCACGGTCGCGATGACGGCGAAGAAGGGCAGGTTGTCGATGTTGAGCGCAGGGTAGGGGCGGGCATGAATCTTCTCGGGGAAAGCGGTAAGTTCAGACGGTTCCAGATGCAGGTCGACGAGCTTCGTGATGCCGTTGTCGCTCGTACGCGGATTGTCGAGCGAGTATCTGAGCCCCATCTTGCCGAGCACGAACAGTTCGACCTCGAGGAATTCGATCGGCGCGGCGGATATGGTGATGGTCGATTTCGTGACGACGGCCGCCGCGATGAAGAACATCGCATCGGTCGGGTCCTGAGCTACCGAGTACGAGATGTCCGTATTGATGTCGGAGATCCCCTCGACGGTCAAAGTCGGCGTACCGATGCCCTCAATGCCGACGCCGAGCGCGCGGAGGAAGCCGCACACCTCCTGCACCTGGTAGTTTGCCGAAGCGTATTTGATGAGGCTCGTGCCCGGGATGAGTGCGGCCGCGAGGAGGGCGTTGATGGTGGCCGTATCGCTCGCCTCGTAGAGCACGACCTCAGCCGGCGCGAGCGTGCGATGCTCGACGTGAAAGTTGTCGGTGAGCGCGTCGATCGATACGCCGAACCGCTCGAGCGCCCACAAGTGCTGGCGCACCGAGCGGAGGCCGAGCGTGCAGCCGCCCGATTGCGGGATGTCGAAGGAAGGGAAGCGGTGGATCAGGGAACCGATGAACATGATGATGCTGCGCGTCTTCATCGCGGCCGCGCGGTCAATCGTGTCGAGCGAAAGCTCCTCCGGCGGCTCTATGACGACGTCCGCACCGTGCCACTCCACCGAGACGCCGAGCGAGCGGAGTACCTCGATGAGGCGGTTCACTTCTTCGATCTTCGGCACATTCCGGAGTGTCGTCGTGCCGCGATTGAGGAGAGAGGCGGCGAGGAGAGCGACGGCGCCGTTCTTGGACCGCGAAGTCTCGACCGTGCCGGAGAGCGTCTTCCCGCCCTCGATGATGAAATTCATTTCTCCTTGCATGCGAGGTAGTGTACCATTACGCGTAATGTCATTCTTTTCCCCAAAACTCGGCATTGACCTCGGCACGACGAATGTCCTGGTATTCGTCCCCGGGAAAGGCGTCGTCATCAACGAGCCGTCGGTCGTCGCGGTCTCCACCGAGCGCGGCCGCGGGGGAAAGAATAAGATTCTCGCCATCGGCATCGAAGCCAAGAAGATGATCGGCCGCACGCACGAGGACATCATCGCGTACCGCCCGATGAAGGACGGCGTCATCGCAGATTACCGCGTGACCGAGGCGATGCTCCGCTACTTCATGCGCAAGGCGCTCGGGTGGAATCCGTTCAAGCCGACCGTGCTCGTCTCGGTCCCTGCGGGCGTGACCAGCACCGAGAAGCGCGCCGTCATCGAGGCGGCGATGAAAGCCGGCGCGAAGAATGCGTATGTGGTGAAGGAGCCGATCCTCGCGGCTATCGGCGCGGGCATCCCCATCCATGAGCCGATGGGGCGCATGGTCGCCGATATCGGCGGAGGCACCATCGACGTCGCGGTGATATCGCTCGGCGGTATCGTCGCTTCGACCTCGGTGAAGTGCGCCGGCAACCGTCTCGACCGCGCCGTCATCGACCATATCAAGAAGCATTACAATCTCGCCATCGGCGACAAGACCGCCGAGGAGATAAAGATCCGTATCGGCGCGGCGGTGCCGATGAACGAAGAGCTCACGATGGCCGTGAAGGGGAGCGACCTCGTCTCCGGCCTGCCGCGCACCGTCGACATCTCGACCAACGACATCGTGCAGTCGATGGCGCGCGAATTGCGCGAGATGACGCAGGCGATCCGCAAGGTGCTCCAGGACACGCCGCCCGAGCTCGCGGCCGACATCATCGACAACGGCATCATCCTCACGGGCGGCTCCTCCCAGCTGCGTCAGATGCCTGAGCTCGTCTACCGCCGCACCGGCGTGGTCGCGAAGCTCGCGACCGATCCCTACTACTGCGTCGCGCGCGGCACCGGCATCGCGCTGAAGCATTTGAATACCTACCAGAAGAGCATCCTCGCGAAGCAGTAGTCTCGCGAAAAATCAGCATCTGCTGTGTTGCGGGCTCCGGTGCTCACTCACCGTACCTCAAAGTACGGCTCGCTTCGCTCCTCGCCCGCGCCTCGCATCTGCAGCCTTTTCGCTTCGCCTTGAGATCTTGAATAGAAATAGGAAAGGGAGGAACCGAAGTTCCTCCCTTGTGATTGTCGTTTGTGCCGCAGGAAAAGGTCTTTCCGCATAACCCGTCTCGTGCCTTCTGTGGCATCGAATCAGTCAGGGGACTACGCCCCATCAGCAGATCTTCCTCTCGACGTATACCTGCCGTCTTTTTCTCGGTAAGACGCACCGCTATGTGTTCAGTATCCCCTCATAATTTCCTCCTTTTCGGGATGGCCGATTGTGCAGTGCCCTCGTCTGACCGAAGACTTCGCCATGGTAGTATGGCGTATATATTTGTCAAGTGCCCGGCGGGCAAGGAATACAAGCTATAATCAGCATATGCAACACCACGCATTCGGCATCGAGGCGGAAGCAGAAGTGGGAATCGCCACGGCGCAGGCGTGGGCGGAGAAAGAGTTGGGGATGAAGATTGCCGGCAATCCGGACGTCGTCGTGTTGCGCTACGGGCTCTTCTCGGTCGCGGATGCGCGGCGAGTTTCTGAACTCGCCGCGGGGGCGCCTTTTGCCGGCGAGTCGAAAGTGATCATCATCGCGGCGTCTCGCGCGTACCACGAAGCGCAGAACGCCCTCCTCAAAGTCTTCGAGGAGCCGCCCGCGGGCGCGTATCTCTTCCTCGTATTGCCGAGCATGGGCGGACTCCTCCCGACGCTGCGCTCGCGCATCGTGGTACTCGGCCATCGCGCTGCGGAGCAGCGCGATGGGGTTCCCGATATCGCTCATGCATTTGTCGCGGGCACGAAGGAGAAGCGCAGCGCGCTCGTGAAGAAACTCGCGAGCGGAAAGGACGAAGAAGAGCGTCGCGAGCACCGCGACCAAGCG
>JAKAJJ010000023.1 GCA_021813835.1 bacterium
CCGTTGAAGACGATGTACTGCGGCGTGCCGGAAAGAAAAGCGTCTGAGTCGAATATCTGCAGACCTTTCTTGCCGAGCGCGCCGGTGGTATAGAACTCGCCTTGCACGACGTAAAACTCTTTATCCACTTTCGGAAGGCCGCCCGGGGGCTCCACGAGTATCATGCCGTACTGCCCGTGCGCCATATGCACCGCGGGGTCCGGATTCGCGCAGTGATATATGAAGAGCCCCGCGTGCATTGCCTTGAACGTCAAGGTTTTCGTCTCCCCCGGCTTCGCCAGGAGCACGCCGGCGCCGCCTCCCGGCCCGATGACCGCATGAAAATCGATGGTATGCGGGTGCAAACTTGAGGCGTCGTTATGGAACGTCACGACGACCGTATCCCCCTGCATCACGCGCAAGAAGGGACCGGGCACCGTCCCGCCAAATGTCCAGTAGTTCTGGTAGACGCCGGGCGCAAGTTCGCCGATGACTTCTTTTGCGGTAATGTCGAAATGATCAGTCGTTGTCGCCATGCGCGCAATCGGCGGCGGCACGTCATTCGGATTCTTTGCAATATCTGCAACGCGTTCAAACTCATTAAAGTGAGAGAAGAACTTTATGACATTCGCGAAAGGAAGCGAGGGGCTCCCGGCAGGGCCGTAGCTCGTGATGAAAGAGCCGCTCAATCCATGCGGGAGGCCGTTCGGTACGTAGAAGAAGAGCGAGATGCCGACAAAAATCGCGACGAGCAGGAGCGCAACGCGCCGCGAATGCAAATGGCGAAGGATGAGGTACAGCAGTACCGCTGCGGCGATAAACGCAATTGCCAGACCGAGCGTCTGTACGAATACGTATGAAAGAAGCGACGCGAGCGCCATATATATCCTTAGCGTATCATAACGACGGTTACGTGATTGTCTGGTTACGTGTTGGGGCACAGAACTTGCACTCGCGCCTATTCACCCCCCAATTCCTCACTATTTTCTTTGCGAGTTCGGTTCGATTCCTGCGCCCGTCAAAATCCGAGCATCGTCTGGATGGTGTGGCGCGTCTTCGGCCCCATGTAGCCGACCGCCGGAGTGACGCCGTAGGTTTGCTGGAAACGCGCGACGGCGGCCTGGGTGAGCGGGCCATAGTAGCCGGTAACGAGCGCTTCCGGATAGCTGCCTTCATACGCGAGAAATTGCTGGAGATATTCAACCTCTTCCCCTGAAGCGCCCCGAGAGAGGTCTCTCTCGAGAAGAGCAACGGCTTCGGGCGCGCCGGTTGTAGCGTGCGATGCGGATAATGCGTTCAGTTTCGCGCGCGTAGCACCATCGGTAACGCCGGTCTGCGGCAAATTATGCAAGTCCTGGAACTTCTTGACTGATGCTTGCGTGAGCGGCCCGAAATAGCCGGTCGTGAGGCCTGATTGGTGAACGCCCGCCACATTCAAGAGCTGCTGGAGATGGATGACTTCGACGCCCGCGGCACCCCGCGCGAGCGGCTCCGAGAAATGTTCTTCGGCTACATCAGCGACGAGTACCGGGGTCTTTTCTATCTTCACTTCTTCAACTCCCGCGACGGGAGCGAGCGTGACATGGAGCGGCACGGAAGTGCGGCCGGTGCCGTTATAGGCATAGAGGGCATAGTGATAATCGGTGCCGTTCTGGAGCTCGGTATCGGTGAAGGTTTCCGACTTGCCTTGATACAGGGCAACGCCATCGGAAGGAGAAGTCGGATACCCGCCTTGCTTGCGGACGAGCGTGACGCCCGAGAAGCCGATGGTGCCTGGATTATTCCATTCGAACGCTATCTGCGAATCGCCCGCAGAAGCGGCGACCAGGAGCGGCTTCCCGGGTTGAGGAGATGCCGCGCCTCCTCCCCCGCCGCCGCCAGACGAAATAGGCGCGCTTGGCTGCACAGCTATAGGCGATGTACCGGTTGCAATTGTACTCGTCGCTTCTTCCGTTACAGGTGTTAATGATGAAGTAGTTGCAGTCGGTGCAGTCGTCGTGAACGTACGATCGAGCGAGTACGTGATATTCCCGCCCGAGTCCACGACCTTCGCACGATAGTGGTATTTCGTACCCGACGCGAGCGCGGAAAGCGCGACCGAATGCTCGGTGGCGGATGCGCCTGCTGTGAGGCTCGAGCCATAGGCGGTAGTCGTACCGTATTCGAGCGAACCGACCGTGCTTTCGTCGGAGAGCCAGGAAATATGTGCGCCGGTTTCGGTTATAGAAGAAGCGGAAACATTCGTGATGTTGGCCGCAGGGTCGATGAATTCGGGCTCCGCGAGTGTGGCGAAGTCGTAGAGTTCGGACGAGACCGTGTCGGCGGCTCCCGATGGGCGGGCTACGATACGGAAGTAATAGGCGGTCGAGGGAACGAGTCCATGCAGTGTCACCTCGTGTGTCGTTACGAGCGCCGTGTCGTGTGCGCTCTCGGAACCGAGCGTGGCGTTATTGCCGTAGCGAATGAGGCTGTCCGTGGACACGTTCGTTTCCCAGAGTATGGTCACGGTCGAGGTCGAGATGCGTTCGGCGGTAACGGCGGAGAAGATGACGCTGGTTTCGGCAGTAGGAGTTGAGGTGGCGGTTGGCGCGGATTCGGGAGTGGTGGTTGCTGTCGGCTCCGGCTCGGGTTCCGAGGTCGGAGCGGCTTCGGTAGCGAACGATTCTCCCGGCGTCTGAGAGGAATTGCCTGCGGCATCGGACACGACGATGCGGTAATAATACGTAGTATCTGCGGATAATCCCGAAAGTTGCACCTGGTGCTCCGTAGCGAAGTCTTCCGGTAGCGGCGTTACGGAACCGTAGTCGGGCATCGTTCCGTACTCCACATAGCCGGTCGCAACCTCGTCGGTGGTCCAGCCGATGGTCGCCGCATCGGTAGTTATGGAGGAGACGGAAATATTGGTAACGACCGGCGGTTCGGTGTCGGCTGGAACGGGCTCTTCAGCGGTCGTGAAGGTATGCCCGCAGGAGGTCGAGCTGTTGCCCGAAGCGTCCGTCGCGTCTATGCAGAAGTGATAGAGCGTGCCCGGAGCGAGGTCGGTCAAGGTCGCCGAGTGCATGAGCGCCGCGCTCCCCGGTACTACTGCCGTCTGCCCGAGACTTTCGCTCGTACCATAGCGAATCATCGAAGTCGCGGGCTCGTCGGTATTCCACATAACGGTCTCGTCATTCACGCCGACCGACATGGATTGGATGTCCGAAATGACCGGCCCCGAAGTATCCGCTGGCGCGACCGTTTCCATTGCCGGTTCCGCGTCCGGAACGGTTGTCTCGAGTTGGGCGTATGCGGCCGACCCGCCGAACAGGAAGGCGATCAGGAGCAGAGCGGGAATGTGTTTTTTCATGCGCGGATTTTAAGGAGGATAAAGACGAGCGCGCTGCCCAGGAATATCCCGAGCACGTTCATAAGAAATATGAGAAACGCGTCGCCCGCCGCCGGATAGAGGCTGTCGGCGACGTATGCGCCGGTCGCGACGAGTGGCGGCATGAGGGACACGGCGATACCGATGCCGGTCATCGCGCCGCCAACCTTGGGCCGAACGAGGCCGTATGCGGCAATCGCCCCCGCGATCAAGGCGACGACAAAGTCGAGTACGGGATGCGCAATGAAAGCGATCGTGTTTGCGTCTACGCGCAAGTAGCCGAAAGCGAGCGTGCCGATATACGCGAGCACGATTGCCGCGGCAAGCGAAACGAGCAAGAGCAGCAGCGCGTGCATGAACAATTTCCCGTTGCGCGCAGTCGCTCCGAGCCCGAGGCCCAGAATCGGGTACGCGAGCGGCGCGACGACCATCGCGCCGATAAGGGTTGCGGTGCTGTTGAGGAAAAGCGCGCCGAGCGCGAGAGCGATCGCGCCGATGACGAGAACATAGTAATCGCGGTTGGGCTTTATCTGCTCGGCTATCGTCCTATATGCGCTTGAGCGCTCTTCGGCAGTGAACGGTCGCGGCTGGAAGAGAGGATTCATATTTCATTTCTTCACCTTCTTCGGGACGGCCCGCACGATGAGGAATATAAGGAACGCGAGGATGACGAAATTGAGAAGTTCCGCGAGAACGGCACCGTAACTTATGGTGATGCCCCCTATCACGAACGTCGCCTTATCAAAGGTCTCCGCGGACGTGAGCGGCGCAGCCAGCGGAAGAAATAAGTTTTTTACCAGACTATTGACGAGATCGGTGCTCGCGGTACCCATCACGAAAGCGACCGCAAGGGTGATAACGTCGTATTTTCGGAGAAACGCAAAAAATTCTTTGATCATTTCAATAAGTATCGCACGAATATCCCCCGGAAGCCGATTTGTCAACACGGAAGCCGCGACGTACGTCGCGGCTTCCGTGTTCTTTCTGGAGCTTCACGCCTGTCGGTACGGTATCTTCTTTATTTATTCTATTCCCTATGTATAAACAAACCACCCCTGCCCGAGGACAGAGGTGGTATTGATAAATCTCTTTGGAAGAGTAAAGTCCTTCCAGGCTAACTTTGGAGTCCTTGATCATGAGCGAATATGATGACACCCGCCCGCATTTGAAGCTTGTCGGTGGAACGGACTACGAGAAAGAGAAGCTCGGAATCCCAGCGCTGTACCGGGGAGTCCTCTTCACGCGCGTTCTTCCCAGACATCACCCGCAGCAAAATACGCGCCTCGTAGAAGCAGGATTCGCGGAAGAGTGGTCCGAACGCAACGTAAAAGATCATCTCCTGGAGCAACTCCTTTTGCGGGATACGGAAAACGATCCTCGGGAGGAATTCATACCCAGAACCGCACGAGAGTGGGAAGTCGCCCACCTGGTAGCCGCCACCGTCATCCAGTGGTTGCCGACAAGCGTGGGATGTAGCTTCCTGCGGTGCGCATTCCAAAGGGGCAGCGGCGATTTCAAATACCGACTGCCCGATTGGGAGAGGTTTTCATCTTGAACTCGATTGCTCCGAGACGCCGCATACGCGGCGTTCTTTTTAACCATGAGACATGCGCCCGACTTAGTTACTTGTTGCCCGAGGCGATACGGTACCCGCCACTACAAGCAATCCAAAGATTCTTTCGCGACTCTTCTTCCCTCTTTAGCGACGGGGGTCAGTATGGGTCGGTTTTGAGATGATTAAAGGATTCTTAGCGAGAATTGGTGGGCAAACAGGAGGGGCGGTACTGTACTGACGGATTAGCAATCACTACCAAGACTCTCATAAACAAATTATAGCTCGGACTACAACGCAAAAGCCGCTCTTTCGAGCGGCTTTTGCGTACGTGATGCCGAGCGGTACTGTACTGGTCCAATGGGGGCCGATACTAGTTCCTGGCGTCACAACCGTGTTGCGGGGGCGGGAATCGAACCCGCGTCTGGAGGTTATGCTTACCACTACAACTTTCGTTGCCCTATCGGTTTGTGGTCTGGACTATGCCTTCACCCGCGAGGGGTGTCTACCGTCTAGTCTCTACACATGATTCCTTTCGGAACTTAGCTCGGCGTTGTCTTTCGTCTCACGACGAGAGGATTTCACCGAATTTGGCAGATGATCCTCCGCAGGATTGCTCTTGCGGACGCCCGAATGATTCAAGCCTCCCGAGGTACCTCTCCTCTACCCCGCTATTCGCAATACTACACCCGTGCGAAGTCCTTTTGCAACCTAGATGGCTTTGAACTCGCGGAAGATGCTCTCGTAGCGCGCGATGGTGCGGCGCGCCAGCGTTTCGGAAAGGTCGAACGCCGAACCCTCGTGC
The DNA here is from genome assembly GCA_021813835.1 of bacterium. Lineage (GTDB taxonomy): Bacteria > Patescibacteriota > Minisyncoccia > Phycocordibacterales > Phycocordibacteraceae > C7867-001. The sequence continues at coordinate 5,701 of JAKAJJ010000023.1, forward strand.
GCGATGTGGTTGCGCACGCGATGCGCCTCCCACGCGTCCTCGAGCGTATTGAAATCGGCCGGATCAACCGTCTTCAGCTTTTCGGCGACGCCGTCGCCCCGGTAGCCCTGCCGCGTGAGCATATCGTCGAGCATGATGTCCGCCTCGAGAATAGCCGCGCGCCATTCGCTCGGCGCCGCGCCGCCGATGAGCGACTCGATGTGAGTCCAGCGCGGGTTCACCCCGCCCGCGCCTTCCGGCGCGAGGAGGAGCGTGCCGTAGAACTTCGATTCGCGCTCGCGCAGCTCGAAAAGGCGCACGAGCGCGTACACGATGACGAAGAGCCCGGCGATCGAGAGCAGGTACCCGACGCCGGTGATCCAGAGCCACAGGTGCGCGAGAAAGGCCTGGAACGCGGCGTAATCCGCGGCGCCGCGCGCGCCGTGGAGGAGGTCATAGAGGAGACGGAAGAAATATTCGACGTTTGCCTGCACCGGCTGCATCACTCGTCAGTATACGGGAAAAATGCTAGGAAGCGGCGAGCTTCTCCACTTCCCCGGCGGCGGCGAAAAGAACGTTTTCGGCGCCGTGCGGCGCGGTGAAATGCATTCCGACGGGGAGATCCTTCCCCTCCCGCGCGACCGTTCCCATCGGGACGGAGAGCGCCGGCATTCCGGTCAGGTTCGCGGTGACCGTGAACACGTCCTCGAGATACATCGAGAGAGGATCGCTCTTCTCGCCGAACTTGAAGGCGGGCGACGCCGTCGTCGGGAACGCGACGACGTCGATTTTCGCCGCATCATCCCGATCGAAGAGGCCGTCATAGGCGTACCGCAAGGAAACGCGCGCCGCCTCGGCTTTGCGGTAGTACGCGTCGATGTAGCCGGACGAGAGGACGAACGTGCCGAGGAGGATGCGCCGGCGCGTCTCCTCGCCGAAGCCCTCCGTGCGCGAAAGGACGTAATCGTCGAGGAGCGTCGCGCCGCGCGCCGCGCGGCCGTAGCGCATGCCGTCGAGCCGCGCGAGGTTCGTCGACACCTCTGCCGGCATCACGACGTAGTAGGCGGCGAGCGCGTGCTCGCTTGCCGGCAAGCCGATGTCGATGACCGTATGTCCCGCTCCCGCGAGCTTCCCAAGCGTTGCATCGAAGACGGCCTTGAGATCCGGGTCGAGACCGCTTGCGAGGAGATTCATCGGGACGCCGATGCGCAGCTTCTTCGGCACCGGGCGCGCCGGGTAGAGGTCCTCCGGTATCGTCGTCGAATCCAAGGGGTCGAGGCCGCGCAGCGCTTCAAAGAGGAGACGCGCGTCCCCGACCGATTTGGCCAGGGGGCCGATCTGGTCGAGCGAGGAGCCCATCGCGATGAGCCCCGAGCGCGAGACGGCGCCGTAGGTGGGCTTCAATCCGACGAGACCCGTGAGCGCCGCCGGCTGGCGGATGGAGCCGCCCGTGTCCGAGCCGAGAGCGGCGATGGCCATATCCGCGGCCACCGCGGCGGCCGATCCGCCCGAGGAGCCGCCCGGCACGCGCGAGGTGTCGCGCGGATTCAGCGTCCTCCCGAACGCCGAGTGCTCGGTGGACGAGCCCATCGCGAATTCGTCCATATTGGCGCGGCCGAGGAAGAGCGCGCCCGCGTCTTTGAGCTTCTTTATGACGGTCGCGTCGTAGGTCGCGCGATAGTTCTCGAGCATCCTGCTTCCGGCGCTCGCGACCCTCCCCTCGATGAGGAGGTTGTCTTTCACGGCGAGCGGGATGCCGCAGAGCGCGGGCGCGGCGGCGCCTTCTTCGTCGATGCGCTTTTGCGCCGCGTCGATGGCCGCGCCGTCGGCCTCGAAGAGCTCGAGGTAGGCATTCAGCTCGCCGTTTTTCGCGTGCGCCGCTGCGGCGCACGCGTCCCAGAGCTCGCGGACGGTGAGTTCGCGCGCGCGCAGCGCGCGCGCGGCCTCCGCGAGCGTGAGCTCGTTCGCTCCCTTACTCATACGTGATGATTTGCTTCACGAGGAGCGCGTCGCCCTCGCGCGCCGGGAACTGCTCCGCAAGCTTCTCGGTGTACGCCCCCGGCGCGTGCGGCGCGCCGTCCGCGCGCAGGACGTTCCGGAGCTCCGGCTTCTCCGCCGCGGGCGCGGGCGGCGGGCCGAGCGCTTCGAGCTGGCCCACGTACGCGAGGATCGCGTCGAATTCCGCCGTGAACGTCGCGAGTTCCCCGTCGGGAATGCTGATGCGCGCGAGCGCCGCGAGTTTTTTCACGTCATCGGTCGTCGCCATACGGCCACTGTACCACAGCGCAAAAAATCTCACCGCGCCGGCGGCGCGGGGCAGGTCACGCGCCGAGCCGTTTGAGGAATTCGCGCTCACTCATGATCGGCACGCCGAGCGTGCGCGCCTTCTCGAGCTTGCTGCCCGGTTTTTCGCCGGCGACGACGAACGAGGTCTTGGCGGATACGGAGCCCGCCGCCTTCCCGCCGGCGCGCCGCACGCGCGCTTCGGCCTCTTCGCGCGAGAGGGTCGGCAGGGTGCCCGTGATGACGACCGTTTCTCCCGCAAGGGGGCCTTTCGCCGGCGCGGCGACTCTTTTTATCTTCAGGCGCTTCACAAGGCGCGCGAGAAGCGCGCGGTTCCCCGCGTCGCGGAACCACTCCGCGACCGAGCGGCCGATGACGGGGCCGATGCCTTCGACGCGCGCGAGCGCCGCTTCGCTCGCCGCGCGGAGCGCGGCGAGCGTCTTCCAGCGCGCGGCAAGGAGGAAGGCGGTCTCCTCGCCCACGTGCGGGATGCCCAGACCGATGAGGAGGCGGTCGAGAGTAACCGTGCGCGCGGCGGCGGCGGCGCGCAGGAGATTCGTCGCCCTGGCTTCCTCGAAACCGGGAAGCGCGAGAAGCTCGTCCTTGATGAGTTCGAAAAAATCGTCGGATTCCGAGACCAGCTTGTGCTCCATAAGGAGCCGCACCGTCTCGCGGCCGAGGCCGTCTATGTCGAGCGCGCCCTTGCCGGCGAAATGGATGAGCTTCCTCGCCTGCTGTTCGAAAGAGCCGGCGACTTTGCAGCGGTGCGCCGCTTCGCCCGGCACGCGCTCCACGGCGCCGTCGCCGCCGCACAAGGGCGAATGCGTCGGGAACGCCCAGGGCTTCGTCCTTCGCGGGCGCAATTCCTTCACGACCGAGACGATCTCCGGGATGATGTCGCCCGCTTTTTGCAGGATGACGGTGTCGCCGATGCGGATATCCTTCTCCCTGATGAAATCCTCGTTGTGCAAAGTCGCGCGCGCGACGGTGGTGCCCGCCACCGCGACCGGCTTCAAGTGCGCGACGGGCGTCAGTTTCCCCGTGCGCCCGACCTGGAGCGCGATGTCCTCAATCACCGTTTCCACCTGTTCGGGCGGGAACTTGTACGCGAGCGCGAAACGCGGCGCCTTGCCGGTGTAGCCGAGGGTTTCCTGATCGGCGCGCCGTTCCGCTTTGAGCACGATGCCGTCGAGCTGGTAGTCGAGCGCCGCGCGCGCCTTCCCTTCCCAGTG
>JAKAJJ010000024.1 GCA_021813835.1 bacterium
GCAAATCGGGCAGTATCCGAAGAACATGAAGTTTACCTTGAGATCTCCTATAGGACAGGATAAGGTAAATCTTAAAGCGTACAGGAAATCGATACGCAAGATCGAGTTATTCCTTTCGGGGCGCGGCAAAGAATTGCGGGGGAAGCTCGAGCGGGAGATGCGCCGGGCGGCGCGCGAGGAGCGTTTCGAGGACGCGGCCGCGGCGCGACGGGAGCTCTCCGCCCTCGACCACGTCCAGGACGTCTCGCTCATCAAGGACGAGTTTCTCGAGGACGCGCGCCGCGGAGCGGCGCGCGCGGGCCGCATCGAGGCCTACGACACGGCGCACATCTCCGGCACGAACGCCGTCGGCGTTATGACGGTCGTCGAAGACGGCGCGCCTCTGAAGCGGGAGTACCGCACGTTCCGCATCCGCGGTTTCAAAAAGAACGACGACATCGCGTCCCTGAAGGAGATCCTCTCGCGGCGGCTCGCGCATCCGGAGTGGCCGTATCCGCGCGCCATCGTCGTCGACGGCGGCCGCGCCCAGAAGAAGGCGGCCGAAGCGGTGCTCGAGGAAGCGGGCGTCGCCATCCCCGTCGCATCCGTCGTGAAGGACGAGCGCCACCGGCCGCGCGAGGTCGTCGGAGCGCGCTCCGCCGGCGTCTCCGAAGCGGACGCCGTGCTCGCGAACGCCGAAGCGCACCGCTTCTCGCTCGCGCGCCATCGCCGCGCCCGCTCCGGGGCGATGCGCACGGTGCGGGTGTTGCGGTCTGGACCCGGCTTGCTACCATAAGCGCCGGTTACGAGAACCTCACGGAGGCCGTGATGCATATCCGCTACTACTGCGCCTGCGGCAGGCCGATACGGGTTTTCGTTCCGGGAAAGGGCTGGACCGGGCCTCCCGATGACGGGCACGATCTCTGCCGCCAGTGTTGGAAATCCTTGTGCGATTCGCGGCATCACGTTTCGCAGAGGACACGCCCCTGTCCTCTTCCAGGAGAGATCATGATGCCGAACGACGGGTAGGTAGCGCCCCGAGAAAGCCCGCTTTCTCGGGGCTTTCTCATTTCTGCCCTGCTATACTAAGAGCAATGCAAACCGTCGTCGGGGTCCTGCGGGGCGGGCCGAGCCGCGAACATGACGTGTCGCTCAGGACGGGAGCGGCGATACTCGCGAATCTCCCGGAAGAGCGCTACGCCGCGCGCGACATCTACATCGACCGGCACGGCGTCTGGCACGACCGCGGTCGGAGGGCGGAGCCCGCCCGCATCCTGCGCCAGATTGACGTTGCGCTCATCGGCCTCCACGGCGAGTACGGCGAGGACGGGGAAGTGCAGAAACTGCTCGGGCGGTTCGGCGTCCCCTATGCCGGCGCGGACGCGCTCGGTTCCTACCTCGCGATGCACAAGGCGCTCTCCAAAGCGCGCGCGAAGGAAGCGGGGCTCCTCGTCCCGGAATTCCGCTACGCCGAGAAACCCGCGGAGAGCGTCTCCGCCGCCGCCGATGCCGTCCGCGCGTTCTGCCAGCCGGTCGTCGTGAAGCCCGCCGGGTGGGGATCGTCCATCGGCGTTTCCATCGTCGGCGGCTACGCCCCGGTGCTCGCCGCCATCGAACGGCTCTTCGCGCTCGGCGCTTCCGGCATCCTCGTCGAGGAATACGTTCGCGGCCGCGAAGCGACCGCAGGCGTCGTCGAAAACCTGCGCGGCGAAGCGCTGTACGCCCTGCCCGTTACGGAGATCGCCCCGCCGCAGGGCTTCTTTTCCTATGAAGCGAAATATTCCGGGATGACGCGCGAAACCTGTCCGGCACACTTCTCCCGCGTCGTCACCGAAGAGGTGAAGCGCGCCGCGAAAGTGATGCACCGCGCTTTGGGCTTGCGCCATTACTCCCGTTCGGATTTCATCGTCGCGCCGAAAGGCGTCTACTACCTCGAGACCAATACGCTCCCCGGCCTCACGGACCGGTCGCTCCTGCCGCGCGCGCTCGACGCCGTCGGCGTCTCCTTCCGCGATTTCCTGTCGCACCTGGCCGACCTCGCGCTGAGAAAATAATAAAAAATTATCTGAATCCCATTGGCCAAAAGGAGTGATTTCGGAATATCGTCCAAAAATGATAGTATTAGGAGTATTTCCGGGCCCGTAGTTCAGTTGGTAGAACGCCTCATTTGCAATGAGGAGGTCACCGGTTCGAGTCCGGTCGGGTCCACCACAACAAAATTCCGGGCATCGCGTATAATGGGAATATGCGCACCCGGGCAGTATTTCTGGTGATTGTCTTCGCGCTCGCCGGCTTCGCCCTCTGGCAGGCCGTGCGGATAGAGCTGCTCGCGCAGTCGGTGGACGGCCTCAAAAACTCGCTCGCGGCTCTCGATGCCCAGGTCGCGGCGCTCGCGCAGACGGCAAGCACGACCGCGGCCTCGGCTGCGGAGCTTCAGCGGCGCGAGAAGATCGTCGCGAAGTCGCAGGACCAGCAACTGCAGGACGCCGTCGCCGCCGTGACGCCGGCGGTCGTGTCGATCGTGGAAAGCAGGGAAGTTCCGAAACTGCAGGTGACGTACGAAAATCCGTTCGGCAACGATCCGTTCTTCCAGGGGTTCGGCGTGCAGGTGCCGGTCTACCAGCAGGTCGGCACGACGACGGAGAATGTTTCTGCCGGTACGGGATTCATCGTGCGCGGGAGCGGCTACATCGTGACGAACAAGCACGTCGTTCCGGATGCGAACGCGACGTATACGGTCCTGCTCGCCAGCGGGAAGCAGCTCGTCGGGACGGTCGTGTGGCGGTCGCCGAGCGAAGACCTTGCCGTCGTGAAGATCGCGGGGAGCGGGTACGATACCGTACCGTTCGGCGATTCGTCGGCGCTCAAGCTCGGCGAATCGGTCTTCGCGGTGGGGAACGCGCTCGGCACATACAACAACTCGGTCTCGGTCGGCGTCATTTCCGGCCTCAACCGTTCGATAACGGCGAACGACGCGCAAACGGGCCAGGCGGAAACGCTCAGCGGCGTCATCCAGACCGACGCGGCCATCAACCCGGGCAACTCGGGAGGCCCGCTCGTCGATCTGAATGGCGACGCTATCGGCGTTAACGTGGCGACGGTACAGGGTTCCCAGAACATCGGTTTCGCGCTTCCCGCAAACGAAGTGAAGCGCGCGCTCGCGCAATTGGGAATCTAGCGGGAATCTGGTATCCTGCCCCTTATTCCGCGCTCTTAGCTCAGTCGGTTAGAGCGTTCGCTTCACACGCGAAAGGTCGCAGGTTCGAATCCTGCAGAGCGCACACGGGAGGTGTTTTGTGTCGGGCCGGAGTATGCCGGTAGTACGCACGCTTCGGGTGCGTGTAGACCGGGTTCGATTCCCGGCGGCCCGACACAGGACAACTCCCGAAGCGGGCCGGAGTATGCCGGTAGTACGCGTCCATGGGGTGGATGTAGACCGGGTTCGATTCCCGGCGGCCCGAAAGAGTCCTCGATTGAGGGCCGCAGCCGCGTGCCTGCGGCACGCTGCGTCGGGAATCGAAAGCCGCAGCGATGTTCGGCCAGCAGGCCGAACCGCGAGGCGGGGACGCGAGCGCACCGAGCGGCGGCGAGGTGCGCTTGTGGAAGAATGGCGTATTCGCCGGTTCCCGGCGGCCCGATGAATTTTGTTTTCTTCCATACGAAAATCGTTTTCGTTAGGAAGGGCCCTTAGCTCAGCTGGGAAGCCGACTCTCGCCGTGCTCGGCCGGCTTCCTGCAGCGTCGTTCGGCGGAAATAGATCACGGCGATCCATTTCACCTCACTCCTCGCAGGAGAGTGCGTCGTTTGGACGGGGTTCGTTTTTTGAGTATGATGTAGCCGTTCGGGCCCTTAGCTCAGTTGGTAGAGCGCGTCATTCGCATTGACGAGGCCAGCGGTTCGAATCCGCTAGGGTCCACCTGATTTTGCCAATTTGGCACATTCTCACGTCTTGATAAAAAAGAGCGGCCTGCAACAGGCCGCTTTGCGTTTTTGGCGATGCACAGTTGATATGCTGAAACAGCTCGAATCGGGCTGAACCCGTAGCCGATTCGAACTCTGATGATAATACAGAAGCTGTAGAGTTACTTGGTGTGAGAGGGAGGTACAGAAATTTACATAACAACCGTGAATGTGCCGAAAACAAAAGCCCCGCTGCCGCGGGGCTTGTGAATCGTAGAAACCTTCGCAGTTAGCGCGCAGGAGCGACTTGGCAAGGATGCTCTTCCGATTCGGCGGTTGCAGCCGCACTTAAAGGGAGTCTCCCAAGTGTCTTCCGTTCGGCAATGCACTTTTCGTGCAGTTGCCACACATACTCCTTGATTGGATCACGCAGCGCTTCTTGGATAGCACCGCGCGGACTGCAGGCCAGGTTTGCGAATTTTCGAGGCCATTTGACCTCGAAGAGCACTATGATGATCAAGGCCGTAATCAGAGCGGCGCTCACGACCAGCTGAAGTGCATCGGGGATGTGCATTCGTCGCCTCCGGTGGCTGTTGTTGATCCACAACCACACTAGCGCGAAAGCCCTATCCGTCAAGACGAGGACGTTCTTTGCGGCAGGTAAACAGAAGCTCCGCCATGGCGGAGCTTTCCTCAGATTGAGCCAATATTATTTCTTATGATCTTCTTGCCCGTGCGCAGCTCCGTTCGGGCGTTCGGGTTCGGATGATTGAGGCATCTCGAATCCTGGAACGTAGCTCCGGAGGCCGTAGACGAACCGATGCGTGCCGTTATTCGGATCGCCGAATTTCTCGAACCACCGCCTCGCCTCCAAGAGTACGGGGTCATTTTCCGGGTCCATGTGAACTCCCCCACCTTGACCAATGAGCAGCCGGATGTAGGCTGTATCCGGAAGTTCCTCCTCCGTACTCGCCGCCACCCGAGATTGGCTCGGGTAGCGACAACGTGCGGAGGAGTCATGAAGAAGGGTGCATCTTTAAATCGGCGCGGAAGCGCGAAGTTTGACCCGAGTAACCCGAGGCTTCTCACGATCCAGACAGGTAGGGTCAGACCCTACTCGTGGGCGCTATCGAACGGTTTCATCCGGGACGTGACGAGGGCGATGATCGAGCTCGGCCGTCTCTCGGCCGGATGTTCCACCACTGTCGAGTCGATACAGAACGTGATCTGGTACCTCGAGGAGGACTTTGGGGGCAAGGCACCGCGGAATCCTGGCGACTACATGGTCTTTTGCAAAGCACTGGCGGACGTCGATTCGGCCAACGCGGTGACTTCATATCGGCAAGCGCAATGCATCGCTCGGAACGTGATTAACACCCTTGCTGATGCGGCCCGGGGTCGGGAAGTCGAGAGTACAAAACTAAAGGAGCTTTCAAAGCTCTGTGGCGCACTTTACGAGCGTTCGCAAGAGTGGCAATACAGGGTCTTCCCGGGAGGGAGGCGCAGCGCACAGCGATTCTGTGTTCCTTAGGGCAAGGCGGCTTCGGCCGCCTTCCTTGCTCGCCACCGGCTAAGGAGGTAGCAAGTCATAGGGCGGTAGCCTTAACCCTCTTCTCATTTTCTCCGCAAACTTTCTTTTGTTGTTCGCCTCCATCTGCTTGCATGCCTGTGCGTAGCGCTTCCGGATATCGCGCTCGCGAATCGCATCCAACCCCCCTTCGTCAAAGGAGGACGTTTTGCCTTTTTGAGATTCTTGATGAGCTCCTTCGCTACGCGTTTTGCACAGGTTCGAGATGCGCGCTGATACGGACCACAAAATCGGTTGGGGGACAGTTTCCTTGACGGAGGAGAGGTGTTTTATTATGGTTTTCGCGGAGTCAGGGCGGAATCATTCGCAAAACCACAACGAAAGGAATAAAGATGCATACGATCGAATTGGGAAGCGTTGCTTCAACGGCGGAAGCCCGCGAGGCGCTCTATGGCGGCGCGGCTGTGCTCGGCAGGTCGCGGCAGAAGGAAGAGAAGCGGCTCCGTAAGGACGAGAAGCCGTCGCCCGCCGCGAAGGAAGAACCCGCGTCGCCTCCGTCGAAGCCCCCGGCCGCCCCGCAAGGGAGCCGCACCATTCTCTCCTGCAAAGGAAGGAATGGCGAGAAAAACAAAAAAATCCTCCGGCGCGTGTGAGATAATGTCTTTCCCAAGACGCCCGCACTGTGCGGGCGTTTATGTTCCTTGTTTCCTTCATTCGGCAGCGAGGCGCGGCATTTGGCGCAGAATGCTCATTCGAGTATGATTTTAGCGCGGGCCCTTAGCTCATTTGGTAGAGCGCGTCCATGGCATGGACGAGGTGAGGGGTTCGATCCCCCTAGGGTCCACCAAAAGGGAGTCGGCCGGCCTTCCCCAGGGCGCCCCTTGCGCAATCCCGGCGCGTGCTATGCTTTCCCCATATGGATGAAAAAATCATAGGGTACTGCGTCAAGTGCAAGGAAAAACGCGAAATGAAAGACGTCGAACGCGTGGAAATCAAGCCCGGCCGCCCCGCGGCGAAGGGAAAGTGCTCCGTCTGCGGCACCGGTATGTACAAGATCCTGCCGAAGGGCTCCTAATCTTAAAAAGAAGCTAATCGGAAACGCGGCGGCCCCGGGGCCGCCGCGTTTTCCATTCTCGGCATCGCGTGAATCATTGTATTTTGTCCTGGATATTGTATACCTTGGAAAGGCCAGCCAGCGTCCGCGCTTGCCGCGGATGCCCTTTACAACATAGGAGGTTCAGATGAGTCACCAAGGGCAAGGCAGCACCCTCGTCCTGTACGATCTGTACCTCGACGAGGAGAGCAATTACGGCCTCGCGCTTTCTCCGAGGAAGCTTCACGAAGAAATGCGCGCAATCATAAGCGACGTGCGGATGAAGCATCGCACGGGCCTCCTCGACGTCTGGGAAAGGGAAGATATCGGTCCGGCGACGTCCTTCCACTCGCTCGAGGAATCGCACAGCCGCGCTTCGGTAGCGGGATTCGCCCGCAGCGAAACCTGGCCGAAGGAACTGCACGTGAACGGCGAGGTCCAGCTGTGCAACTACTCGCGCGACAATATGCCGGCGGCCAAAGAATTCGCGCGGCTCGTCATCGCGCGGTTCGAGCCGGCGACGGCGCACCTGCTCGTCATCGTCCGCGGCCCGGGGTCCCCTCCGCGCCTGGAGGAATCGGCCGACTGGAAGCGCGGAGAACCGTTCCCGTTCTGAACCGGATTCCCAAGGGAATTCCCCTGACGCCGCGAGCGCAGCTCGCGGCGTCTTCTTTTTATATCCGCTATCCTCACCGCGCCGCTTGCGCCGCCGCTCGGGGGCGTATACTGGGGCTATGACCTTCGAGGGCAACGGCGGCGGAGAAATCCTCCCGCGCCATCGGGAAGTGCCGCACTACCACGGCAACGAAGTGCGCGGGATTTTCGTTCTCGGGGCTCTCGTCCTCATCGTGGCGCAGTCGACCGGCGCCGATCTGCCGCTCTCGACGACGCAGGCCGTCGTCTCGGCCGTCGTGCTCGTCATCACCGCGGGCATCACGAATCCGGCGCAGTACTGGATCCACTGGCTGAACGCGCTTCTCGCGATCTCCGGAACGCTGCTCTTCGGCACCTCCGCCGTCGAGCACTACCGGGCGGGCGTCAGCATATTCGACCCTTCCTTCACGTACACCGAGGCGCTCGCGCTCCTGTCGCTCATCGCGCTCTACTTCACCACGCGCACCATCCGCGGTCTCCTCCAGCGGCCGCGTCTCTCCTAACGGAGGCAGTGCGGACTACTCATTCCGCTCCGTTCGCGTCTCGTATCCGTTGCGTGCACGGATACGAGACGTTCTCTCCGCAGGAATGAGCGATCGAAATCCTGATACTCATTCCGCTCCGTTCGCGTCTCGTGGTATCCTGCGGGTATGTCCGTCCAGAGCTTCCTCCTGAAGCACTATGCCAAGTGGAAACTGAAAGGCGTGCCGGAAGCGCAGCGCGAGCAAATGACCGAACTCGTCACGAAGGACCCCGCGCTCTTCAAGCGCATCGGCGAGGAAATCGAGCGGCGCAAGAAGGGCGGCGAGAGCGAAATGAAGGCGGCGATGGAAGTGATGAAAAAGCACCGCGACGACCTCGCCGCGCTCATGCGCCGGTAACCCTTATGGACGTTTTCGTACCGTTCCTCGCGTTCTGCCAGGCGCTCGGCGCGCTCGTCGGCGCCGGCGCGGCCGTGGGGAGCGAATTCGCTTACGTCCGCGCGATGCGCGACGGGAAGCTCGACGCGGCCGAACGCGCCCACCTTGCCGGCCTCGCGCGCGGGCTCCGGTTCGGAATGACGCTCCTCCTCCTCGCCTCCCTCGGGCTCGTCGTCGCGGCATACGCGCTCGGCGCCGCGCCCCAGCCGGCGCTCACGCCGGGCTACTGGATGCTCATTACGCTCGCCCTTCTCGTCATCGGCCTTTCCTGGGCGCTCTCGCGCCGGCGCGTCTCCTTCGCGCTCGGTTCCGCGGCGGCGTTCACCGCATGGTGGTTCCTCGCGTACCTCGTTCTCGGGCAGCTGCCGGCGCTCTCCTTCGGCGCGCTCGTCGCGCTCTACGTCGTCGCTACGGCGGTCCTGTATGCGGTGCTGCGTTCGGCCCGCTTCCTGATGACCCGCTCCGTATGAGGATCTTCATCCTGCTCGGGCACACCGATCCCGCGACGCTTTCCGGCGCGCTCGCCGATCGCTACGAAGCCGCCGCGCGCGCGGCGGGCCACGAGGTCCGGCGCCAGAACATCGGCGAGATGCATTTCGACCCGATCCTGCACGAGGGCTATAAGAGCATCCAGCACCTCGAGCCGGACCTTGAGGACTTCCAGGCGAACGTCCGCTGGGCCGAGCACGTCGTCATCGTCTACCCCACGTGGTGGAGCTCGATGCCCGCGATTCTGAAGGGCCTCTTCGACCGCGCCTGGCTTCCGCACTTCGCCTTCAATTTCGCCGACCACGGCCTGACCTGGAAGAAGATCCTCAAAGGGCGCACCGCGCGCGTCATCACGAGCGCGAACACGGCGCCCTTTCTCCTGCGCTTTATGTACGGTCCGCCGACCGTCGTCCTCGACCTCTGCCTCTTGCGCTTCGCCGGCATCCGCGCGCGCTCGACCGTCTTCGGGCCTTCGGAGCGCGCTTCCGAGGCGACGAAAGCGAAGTGGTTTCGCACGGTGGAACGCCTTGCGCGCCGCGGGAG
>JAKAJJ010000025.1 GCA_021813835.1 bacterium
CGATGGCGCGCGGCATCCTCGCCGGCTTCCCGGTCGTCGACGTGTCGGTGGACCTCTACGACGGTTCCTACCATGAGGTCGACTCGTCCGAAATCGCGTTCAAGATCGCGGCCTCGATGGCGTTCCAGGACGCGGCACAGAAAGCGAAGCCCGTCATCCTCGAACCGATTATGCGCGTCGAAGTCGTCGTGCCCGAACAGTTTATGGGTGACATCACGGGCTCCTTGTCGGGGAAGCGCGGCCAGATCGAGGGAATGGAGGACCGCGGAATGAACAAGGCGGTTCATGCGAAAGTGCCGCTCTCGGAGATGTTCGGCTACACGACGACGCTCCGCTCGATGACGGAGGGCCGCGGCTCGATGACGATGGAGTTCGATCATTACGATGTCGTCCCGACCAACGTGGCGGCCGATATCATTGCCTCTCGAAAATAAATAAACACAGCGCGGACTGTTTGCCCAGTACCACAAGCGCCGCCTTCCGGGGCGACGTTCTGCTTTTTGTTTTTACGCATTGCCCCATACGAGTATCACAGACCCTTATGTTCCTTAAGTCACACGACCGTGTATAATAAGGAGCATGCACAAGGAGGGAGCGATTGAAGAAAAAGTAAGGCGGAGGGCGAAGAGAAACGCCCTGCGGAATACCATCGTACTTTCAGCGGGAATCGGATTGGTGGTTATGGCGCCGAATGCGGCACGAGTACTGAAATATGCGGAAGGTATTCTGGGGCCATCGCCCCGGCTCAAACGTCGTGTCAGCAAGAAGTATTCCGAAATGATCGCCGACGGGTTGTTGAAACGAGTTGGACCAGCAGGCGGTTTCCGCATTGAGCTCACCGAGAAAGGCAAAAAGCTTGCGGAAGATCTCGCGCGCAGAGAAGAAGTCAAACCAAAGCGGCCGCGCCGATGGGATCGCAAGTGGCGCGTCATAACGTTTGACGTGTGGGAACGGAGACGGGGCGTACGCGACACGTTACGACGTGCACTTGAGGAGTTCGGGTTCGTGAAGATCCAGCACAGCGTGTGGACGTATCCGTTTCCATGCGAGAAACTTCTCATTTTTCTGCGCGCACATCTCAAGCTCGGGAAGGGGATATTATATATCGTCGCTGACGAGATAGAGTACGACGAATCGCTCCGCAAACATTTTAATCTCCCGATGGACTGATACGCCGCCGCTCCCGTGCCGATGTTCCTTATCTGCCACGGCCGTTGTAGATAACAGACAAAGTAAGTGGGGATCGGAGGAGCATCCTTATGACGATGGAGTTCGATCATTACGACGTGGTACCCGCTAATGTGGCACAAGAAATAATCGCAAGCCGTAAGTAACAAGAGAATGCTTGCGCCGCAGCCGAGGCCCGCGAGTAGCGGGCTTTGTGGTATCGGAGTGGCGGCTGGCATCATCGCTGCGAGAAAGTAGCGAAAGATTCAGGTCATTGTGTTATACTTGACATATGACCAAGATCACCATCAGCAGACAAAAGTACGATGCGCTCAAGCGTCAGGCGGCGGCGTGGCGGCATGCCATCGGCGGCTCCGATCGCGGCGTGATTTTTAATGCGGTGCGTGATAACGGCGGCGATTTGAAGCGCTCGCATTAGGTAATGGAAACAATTTTTCTTTTTGGCGTGCCGTTTCTTATCACCCTCATTACCATTATTGGAGCACTGAAAATAACAAATTGGGTAGTGCGAAAGAAATCGACGCCGTTGAGTCAGACTCAAAAGAGTTCCGCTATTGAAATCGTCGGTGTAGCAATTCTTGCTGGATTTTTTCTCATCTTCGTCATCTACGAAGCATCTCAGGCATTTTCTCTTCCTCTTCACTGACGACGGTTGCATTTCTCTAGGCCTTCTCGTATAGTGCCCCTAACGCATTGTGGCGTCGCTCTTTGGCTTGTCTGCTTTTGGTGGTGGCGGGCCGGGAGCGTATTCCGACCCGCGTCGGAATAATTTCGTGAATATTAATAAAATTACCAACGACACCATGGCAGAATTCACTCGCAGCAAGCCGCATATGAACGTGGGCACCATCGGCCACGTTGACCACGGCAAGACGACCTTGACCGCGGGCATCCTCCACGTCCTCGATATGCTCAAGGGCGAGGGCTACGGCGCCCGCGTCGAGGCCGTCGACAAGATCGACAGCGCACCGGAAGAGAAGGCGCGCGGCATTACCATCGCGCTCCACCATTCGGAGTACGAGACGCCGAACCGGCACTACGCGCACATCGACGCGCCGGGACACGCCGATTACATCAAGAACATGATCACGGGCGCCGCGCAGATGGACGGCGCGGTGCTCGTAGTCGCCGCCACCGACGGGGTCATGCCGCAGACGCGCGAGCACATCCTCCTCGCCAAGCAGGTGGGCCTCAAAAAGCTCATCGTCTTCCTCAACAAGGTGGATATGGTCGCGGAAAAGGACCTCATCGACCTCGTCGAAGAGGAAGTCCGCGAGCTTTTGACGAAACAGGGCTATGACGGCGCGAATACGCCGATCATCCGCGGTTCGGGGCTCAAGGCGCTCGAAGCGAAGGACGCGGGCGACGAATACGCTCAGAAAGTGAAAGAACTCGTCGATACGATGGACACGTACTTCGACCTGCCGAAGCGCGAGACCGACAAGCCGTTCCTGATGCCCATCGAGGACATCTTCTCGATCGAAGGCCGCGGCACGGTCGTCACCGGCCGCATCGAGCGCGGCGTCGTGAAGGTCGGCGAGGAAGTCGAGATCGTCGGCATCAAGCCGACGACGAAGACGACCGTCACCGGAATCGAAATGTTCAACAAGCAGCTCCAGGAAGGCCAGGCGGGCGACAATGCCGGCGTCCTCCTGCGCGGCACGAAGAAGGAAGACGTGCACCGCGGCCAGGTGCTCGCGAAAGTCGGTTCGGTGACCCCGCACACCGACTTCGATGCCGAGGTCTATATCCTGAACAAAGACGAGGGCGGCCGCCACACGCCGTTCTTCACGGGCTACAAGCCGCAGTTCTACATCCGCACCACCGACGTGACCGGCGAAGTCACCCTGCCGGAAGGCAAGGAGATGGTGATGCCGGGCGACACGATCGTCTTCAAGGTGAAGCTCGTCGCCCCGGTCGCGCTTGAGGAGCAGCAGCGCTTCGCCATCCGCGAAGGCGGCAAGACGGTCGGCGCCGGCGTCGTGACGAAGATCACGGCGTAAGCCGCCCCGGGAACGTACTCGTATGGCGGCGACGGCAGCAAAGCCCAAGGCGAAGCGCGCTTCCAAGAAGGCGCCCGCACCCGCACCGGCGGAACACAAGCTCCGCATCCGCGTCCGCGCCTATGAGCACAAGATCCTCGACCTCTCGGTGAAGCAGATCATGGACACGGCGGCGCGGTTCGACGCGAAAGTCGTCGGTCCCGTGCCCCTGCCGACCGAGATAAAGCGCTGGACGGTCAACCGCTCGACTTTCGTCCACAAGGACGCGCGCGAGCAGTTCGAGATGCGCATCCACAAGCGCCTCATCGACATCATGAATCCCTCGCCGAAGGTGATCGAGGCCCTCACGAACCTCAATTTGCCGTCCGGCGTCACCATCGACGTGAAGATGGTCTAAGAGTCGCTACACAAGACTCCTCACACAACCGCCCGCAAGGGCGGTTGTGTGTTTGTGCTATACTTCTTTCCGGAAGGAGGGACATACCATGTCCCCTTGGTTTAAGTACTTGCAGGACGAAGAAAAAGATCGTGAGCTGCGAAGAAAGAAAGTCGAGGCGGATACGGTCATCACGACGTGTAAGCCCGGAGAACATCCGCTCTACGAGAGCCACGTCCCGGTGCATGCGGTCGACCCATTCGAAACTCCTCACACTCCGCGCAGATTGAAAGGGATCTGAGCGGTCATCACACATCAAAGGTCACGAGCCAACCACTCGCGACCTTTCCGTTTTACTTATCCCTTGTCGTGCTGTATGTTTGCGGGCGGAACGCCGTCAACTCTTACCGGAGGAAGCCATGGACCTTATAGAAAATACACTCACGTTTCTGGAACAAAATCGGCCGTCGAAAGGATGGAAAGAGAATCTCGACGAACATCTCCCAGCCACTGGAGCAGTCACTATAGACGTACCGCTCATTCGGATCGTCGACGAGAAGAAAGAGGAAATTCTCGTGCTCAAAGCAAATGAGATCTGCACCGACGAACAACTTCGGAAATTCAATTTCTTTCCCCCGGACGGTATGTGGGTCAAATGGGGCGAGCTCGCAGTACGAATCAGCGGGAGCATTCTTCCTGGGCTCATCAAGGAAGGACTAACAGCGCGTGGACTATATGAGGTCCCGGCGAGCTGGCGAATCGAGTTCTACTGGCTGCGCGAAGAAAAGAACATCGTTGGCGAGTTCAGGTAATGTTCGGAATGGCCGCAAGTTGGACACTCGCGGCCTTGCTGTTTCTTGCATCTTTTGGAGGGGTAGGGTAGAGTGCCCGTGTCGCTATGTCCCTCGGGGGACCTCCAGCAAATCGCGCGACGCGGTTGCTGTCGCGCGATTTGCGTTCTTCCAATGACCCCAGCCGCATATTCGCGCAAATGAATGGCGGATGTGATAACCGGGGACCTATAGTTCGTCGGCGAGCGGCAAGACGCTTCGCGCAAAACGGGATGGCCTATTCGGCCCCGCGTCTTGCGAGATAATCTTGTGGCGAATATGCAGCGGGGTTCATGATTTTCTACCGCTCGCATTCGCTCGCGAAGAAAATCTATGAAATTCATCCTCGCAAAGAAAGAAGGAATGACCCGCGTCTTTACGGAGGACGGTCGCGCGCGCGCGGCGACCGTCCTTTCCGCCGGCCCCGTCACGGTGACGCAGGTGAAGACCGCCGACGGCAAGGACACGTACTCGGCCGTGCAGGTCGGCTTCGGCACGCGCAAGAACAAGAACGTCGGCAAAGCCGTTCTCGGTCACACGAAGGGCAAGGGCTACGAGGCGATCCGCGAATTCCGCGATGCGGATGCAGCGGAAGTCGGCGGCACGATCGACGCGTCCGCGTTTTCCGTCGGCGACACGGTGCGCGTCTCGGGCGTCACGAAGGGCAAGGGCTTCGCCGGCGTCGTGAAGCGCCACGGATTCCACGGCGGCCGCCGCACCCACGGCCAGAAGCACTCCGAGCGCGAGCCGGGCGCCATCGGCGGTTCGGGCGGCCGCGCCGGCGGCCGCGTCGCGAAGGGCATCCGGATGGCCGGCCGGATGGGCGCCGACCGCGTGACGGTGAAAAACCTCACGGTCCTCGCGGTGGACGCGGAGGCCGGGAAGATCGTCGTCTCGGGCGCGGTGCCGGGTCCGCGCGGCGCGCTCCTCGAAGTCGTGTCCGATTAATTTGCATACTATGGCTACCGCACCGAAAACGACGAAGAAAAAAGAAACGCGCGCGCCGGAATCGGCCGCAAGCGAAGCGCCGGTGTATTCGATGGACGGGAAGAAAGCCGGCTCGATCGCGCTCCCGGGATCCGTGTTCAACGCGCCGTGGCGGTCCGACCTCGTGCACCAGGTGACGACGGCGCTCGCGGCGAACCGCCGCCAGAACCGCGCGCATACGAAAGACCGCGCCGAGGTCGCGGGCGGCGGCAGGAAGCCGTGGAAGCAGAAGGGAACGGGCCAAGCGCGCCACGGCTCGACGCGCTCGCCCCTCTGGCGCCACGGCGGCGTGACCTTCGGTCCGCGCGCGGAGCGCGACTACAGCGAAAAGACGAGCCGGAAAATGCGCGCCGGAGCGCTCGCGTCCGTCCTCTCGCGGAAAGCGCGGGACGGCGAGCTCATCCTCGTCGACAAGCTCGCCTTCGCCGCGCCGAAGACCTCGGCGGCGAAGGCCTTCCTCGCCGCGCTCGCCGAGGGCGCGGGCGCGCCGCCGCTTGCGGCGAAAAAGAGCAATGCCGCGCTCATCGCGCTCGCGTCCTATGACGCGAACGCGGTGAAGAGTTTCCGCAACCTCGGCAGCGTCGCGACGGAAGAGGTCCGCAATTTGAACCCGCTTGCCGTACTCACGCATCGGTACCTCATCATCGCGCAGCCGGAAGCGGCTTTCGCGGCGCTTGCGGGGCGCGTAACGAAAAAATAACCATGGCACTCTTCGGCGACACCAAGAAGAAGGAAGCATCCGCAAAGCGGCATACCGGACGCGCCCGCGCGGCGAAACCGGCGCACGGGACGGCGCACGACGTCATCCGCGCGCCGTGGTTCTCCGAGAAAGCCCTTCTCGCGACCGAAAGGGGCGTGTACGCCTTCGTCGTGTCCGCGCGCGCGACGAAAGCCGACATCGCCGGCGCCGTCAAGGAAATATACGGCGTCGCGCCGCGGAAGATCCGCATCGTGAACCTGCCGGGCAAAGCGAAAGCGCTGCGCTCCGGGCGCGGCGCGGGCCGCCGGAGCGCGCGGTGCAAGGCCTACGTGTATCTCGCCGCGGGCGACAGCATCCAGTTCGTTTAGAAAAATAAGGAGCAGAGCGACTATATTTTTCAAACCGAGCACCACTTTTGCAGAACACCATGGAACACAATCAAAATCATCACGGATATATTGGCCAGGCCTCGGCGACCCTGACCCGAATAGGGTCGGGCTATTCGCTCGCGGGTCGCCGGGACGATTCTTCCGCAAAAGTGGTGCTCGGTGAGGTTTTTCTAAACTCGCTGACTCGTTAACAAAAACCTTATGAAATCCTATCGCCCCACCACCAAAAGCCGCCGCTTTATGACGACGCTGCCGTACCGGGAACTCCTCTCGGGCGAAAGGCCGCACAAAGCTCTCCTTAAGAAGAAGAAGCGCCGGGGCGGAAGGAACGCCTTCGGCCGCATTACGACCCGCCATCAGGGCGGCGGCGCGAAGCGCCGCCTGCGCGACGTCGATTTCTCGTACGACAAGAAGAATATCCCGGCGCGCATCGAAACGGTCGAGTACGACCCGTTCCGGAGCGCCTTCATCGGCCGGGCGCTCTACAGGGACGGGGAGCGCCGCTACGTCATCCTGCCGAAGGAGGTGAAGGCCGGCAGTTCCTTCATCGTGGCGGAGGACGCGCCGCTTGTTCCGGGCAACCGCCTCCCCCTTCGCAAGATCCCGGTCGGTACGTTCGTGTACAACGTGGAATTGCGACCCGGCGCGGGCGCCGTGCTCGTACGGAGCGCCGGCAATTTCGCCGAAGTGGTCGCGCACGACGGCGGGTACGCTCAGGTGAAGCTCCCGTCGACGGAAATCCGCAAGGTGTCCGACCTCGCGTGGGCGTCGGTCGGCGAGGTCGGCAACGAGGAGTACAACCTCGTCGTCCTCGGCAAGGCCGGCCGCTCGCGCTGGCTCGGCATCCGCCCGACGGTGCGCGGTTCGGCGATGAATCCGGTGGATCATCCGCACGGCGGCGGCGAAGGCAAGCAGGGACGGGGACTGCGCCGCGCGAAATCGCTCTGGGGCAAGCCGACCGGCAAGGGACAGAAGACGCGCACGCCGAAGAAATACTCGAACGTCTTCATCATCAGCCGCAGAAAAGTGGGAAAGAAACGGAAAGGATAGCGCGACAGAGCGCAAAGGCAACGGCCCCGATCTCAGGGCCGTTGCTTTTGCGCTATCGGTATTCCGGCTTCAGAATTCTTGAAAGGTCCGCAAGGGGAACGGGGAGCGTCTGCGGCCCTGCGGCGTACGGCGCGACGGCGTAGGGGGCGAAGAGGATGTCCAGGTTGCCGTTATCCAGGAAAAAGTTCTCGAAGTTCTTCGCGTCCGGCGCCGTGCCGTTGTCGAGCATCTGCGCGTCCGCGCCGTCGCCGATGATGGCGGGAAGCTTTGCGCGGGCAAGCGAGGAAAGAGTGCCGAGGTAGTCGGCGCCCGGGATGAAGAGGTCGGCGAGCGCGAGCGGGGCGCCCGTGGACGAATCGAACGTGAACGTATGGAAAAAGGTGTTGCCGTGCGCTCCGCCCGTATCCTCGTAGACGGTGAAAATATAGGACACCGTGCGCGCGGAGGAGGACATCAGGTACACGATCTGGAGCGTCTCCGCGCGCCCCCCGTCGAACCCCCTCATTTTTACGTCCTCGGGCGTGAGGTGCGCGAAATTTCCATCGGTCTTGAATCGGTCGATGGTACTCGCGACAAAGTCGCGCATCGATGAAACGGCGGCGGCGTCCGCGCGCGCGCCGGCGTTCTCCGCGAGCGGCGTCGAGGTTGCGTAATTTGCCGCGATATCGTAGTACGGCGCGTGCTCCGTGTAGACGCCCGGGGGAAGGGAAGCGCCCGCGCCGGCGACGATGCCGGACTCGGGCGCCGGCGCGCTCGCCGGGTGGGAAAGGGCATACAGTATGACGCCCGCGAGGAGGACGATGCCCGTGCCGATGGTAAGGAAGCTCTTCTTCACGGGATACAGTGTATCAAAGGCGCCGGTAATTGTTCAGTGAACACCTTGGGGTGACGATTCTGCCCATTGTCGATACTTCTCCATTGGCGTCAAGCCGTCGGTGTATTTCCCCAGATGCGGCCGTTCGTTGTTGAACCAGCGCTGGTATTCGTCGAACGTCCAGAGCTTCTCCGGCATACGATGGAATTCGTCGTCGTTGGAGCGATGCGTGCGCTCGACCGCTCCGTTCCATCGGGGCGAGCGCTTTCGGACATCTTGACTGACAGTGTCAGTCAAGATCCTCAGCTTCGACGAACGCGATGACGGCGGGAGTGAGTTTCAGCGCGGGTTGCGCGCGGGGCGGGATACGCTCCCGGCTTCCGCGATCCTTGCGGCGCCACTTGTACAGCGTCTTCTTCGAGATCGCATGCTCCCTGCACACCCGTGCCGCCGTCCACCCGGCCTTCTCGAGCAGAAAGTACCACTTCTGCCTGACCCGCGCCGGATACGCGGGTTCGTGCTGTTTCTTCATACGAGAGCAGTTAACACCTGTCACCCCAAGGCGACTAATTCGTCACCCCAAGGTGTTCACTG
>JAKAJJ010000026.1 GCA_021813835.1 bacterium
GACAAGCTCAAGAAGGGCCAGATCCGCATCATCGTCATCGCGACCGGCTTCCCCGAGAGCGCCTATGCGGCGGCGCATGCCGCCCCGGAGCGTTCGCTCTTCGCGATGGCTCCCGAGCGGCGGGAGGAAGAGCGCGGGCGCATTTACCACGACGTTCTGAAGCGCGAGGAGAAAGAGGAGCGCAAGGAAGAGAAGAAGGCCGAGTCGGCCGCCGAAAAGGAGGAGCCCGTCGTTACGGCCCTTCCGAAGAAGCGCGAGGACGCGCCGCCGGCGCCGGAAGACGACGAGGCCTGGGGCGCGATCCCGGCATTCCTGCGCCGCCATAAGAAGTAGGCCAATGGCCTACTTCTTTCTCCCGGCGCTCGTTCGGAAAAATAAATAGGAATTTCTTTTTCGCTCGCTCGCTTGGTAGTAAGAAATGAGGAGATAGCGAAAACGCGGCGCCTTCGGCGCCGGTTTCGCTATCATCCACAGGGCTCGCGCTGCAGAAGGTGCCCTTCTGCAAACGAATCGCGCCCTCCATTCCACAGGGCGCAAATTCAATAGCTCGGGTATACTGCCCGTATGAAAGATCTCATCATCATCGGCGGCGGACCCGCCGGCGTCGCCGGAGCCGTGTACGCGGCGCGCAAACAGCTCAAGACCGCGCTCATCGCGGCCGAGATCGGCGGACAGTCCGCTGTCTCCGACGGCATCGAGAACTGGATCGGCACGCCGAAAATCGCCGGGACCGAACTCGCGAAAAATTTCGAGGCGCACCTCGCGGCGGTGAAGGGTGGCGCTGTGGAACTCGCGGTTGGCGAAGAGGTGGCGGCGCTCACGAAAGCCGACGGCGGATTCGCGGCGACGACGAAGGCGGGAAAGGCGTTCGCGGCGCGCGCGGTACTCGTCGCCTCCGGCGCGCGGCGCCGCAAGCTCGACATCCCCGGCGCCGCGCAGTTCGAAAACAAGGGCGTCACCTACTGCGCCTCCTGCGACGGCCCCCTGTTCTCCGGAATGGACGTCGCGGTCATCGGCGGCGGCAACGCCGGCTTCGAGACCGCGCTCCAGCTCCTCGCGTACGCGAAGTCCGTCACGCTCCTCCACCGGCATAAGGAATTCAAGGCGGACCCGGTCACCGTCGAGAAGGCGCGCGCGCATCCGCATATGCGGCTCCTCCCGAATTCCGAGCCCGCCGAAGTCGTGGGCGACCGGTTCGTCAGCGGCCTCCGCTACAAGGATCTCGGCTCCGGCGAGGTGAAGGAACTGCAGGTCGCGGGCGTGTTCGTCGAGGCGGGACTTATCCCGAACACGGATTTTGCCAAAGAACTCGTGGATCTCGATCCGGTCGGACGCATCGCCGTCAACCCGAAGAACCAGCGCGCGAGCGCCGAGGGCATCTGGGCGGCCGGCGATTGCACCGACGAGCTCTATCATCAGAACAACATCGCCGCGGGCGACGGCGTGAAGGCGCTCGAGGACGTCTACCTCTGGCTTAAGACGCGGTGAGAACAAACAATCCGCCCGCGCAGAGCGTGGGCGGATTGTTTGTGCGCGAGCGCGGGAAACCTATGCAGCGGCTTCGCCTTCGGGCGTTGCCGCGGGCATGGCCTCCGGCATCGGCATCGCTACCGGCGTTGCTGCCGGTTCTGCCGCGGGTGCGGCCGGCGCGGCGCCGTTCATATCCTGTTCAGGCATGATGGTCGGACGGTATGGTTTCGTTCCTTCGCGGAGCGCGGAAAAACAAAAGCCATCCAAATTGGCTGGCAATAGGTTTCGACCTGTACGCGCATCATAGCACGGGCAGATGTAGACCGACAACCCGTTCCGCGCTACCATTTGGCGGTATATGCCTCCGGTGCTCTCCATCATCATCCCGACTCTGCGGGAAGGAGGTTTTCTGGAACGCACGCTCAAAAACTTCGAAGGGCTCGGCATGCCGCACGAGATCATCGTGAGCGACGGCGGGAGCACCGACGAGACGCTCGCCATCGCCCGCCGCTACGCGGATCGCATCGTCGTGTGGGACAAACCGCGGCGGCAGACCTTCGGCGAAGCGAAGAACGCGGGCGCCGCGCTCGCGACCGGCGCATTCCTCGTTTTCATCGACGCCGACGTCATCATTCCGAAACCGCAGGCGTTCTTCACGGAGATGCTTGCGGCGTTCCGCGCGCACCCGGAGCGCGTCGCGATGACCGTGCCGCTCAAGCCCTGGCCGGAAAACCATTCGCTCATTGACGCGATTTTTTGCGAGCCTCTGAATTGGTTCTACATCATCGCGAACAACATCTTCCATTCCGGTAATTCGTCCGGTGAGTTCCAGATGGTGCGCGCCGATGCATTCCGGCGCCAGAAAGGATTTAAGGAATTCCTCGCCGCAGGAGAAGACAATGAGCTCTTTCGCGAGCTCGCGACGCACGAAGGCCGTACGATATCCTACCCAAAACTTTACGTTCGCCACTCGCTCCGGCGCATCCACGAATTCGGCTGGCTGGAGACGTACTTCGTCTGGATAAAGAACGGGCTCTCGGTGATGCTCCGCGGCCGGGCCGCCTACAAAGAATGGAAGGTCATCCGGTGAATTGACTTATAAAAATTCAAATAGTTTTATTATTTTCGGCGGGTTTTCTAATGCAAAATCGGAGCGAGGGTGCGCAAGAAAGCGTCCACCGAATGCTCCCAGGAATACCGGAGCGCCGTGGCACGGCAGTCCGCGGGAGAAAGCTCCAGGCATTTTAGGGCGTCATTTTTCAGGTCTTTTCCCAGGTAGCCGTCCTTCCCGGGCGTGATGATGTCCTTCGGCCCCATCACGTCGTGGGCCGCGACCGGGATGCCGCAGGAGAGCGCCTCCACGACGACGAGGCCGAACGTCTCCGTGCGCGACGGGAAAACGAGCACGTCGCAGAGGGAAAGCCAGTCGACGAGCTCTTTTCCGTGTTTGTAGCCGATGAATTTGTTTTTTCTCCCGTACTTTCTTTCCAATTTATCCCGCAGGGGGCCGTCCCCGATGACGAGCTTCGTGCCCGGAAGGTCGAGCCGCAGGAACTCTTCCGGGCTTTTTTCCGGCGCGAGGCGGCTGAAGTAGACGAAGACCGGCTTCGACAGGGGCGGGAGCGGCGGAGCCGGATTGCGGGCGAAATGCTCCACGTCGACGCCGAGCGGCACGACGGCGATATTCGTGAATCCCGTCGATTCCAGCTCCCGCTTCAGGGTCTCCGTAGACACCATCGTACGGGCGGCGGCGCCGTGGAACCAGCGCAGGTAGGCGTGGACGGGACGCAGGAGCCCGCGCAAGCGGGCGTCGACGTACAGCTGGAAGTGGCTGTGGTACCACGTCGTGAACGGTATGCCGCGCGCGCGGCACGCCGCGCGCGCGGCCAAGCCGAGAGGGCCCTCGGTCATGAGGTGGACCGCGTCCGGCCGGAACTCGTCGAGCGCGCGGGCGAGGCGGCGGCGCGGGAAAAGCGCGAGGCGTATCTCCGGATAGAACGGCATCGGCACCGTCATAAACTGTCCGGGCTCGATGACGGACACTTCGTGTCCGCGCTTCTTGAGAATGTCCAGATGCGCCTCGAGCACGCGCACCACGCCGTTTACCTGCGGCCTCCACGCGTCCGTCACGAACAGGATTTTCTTCATATCCCTTCTACGCGCCGGGCGCGCGGGTGTTCCCTTCCGCTTCGCGGTCGGCTTTGAGGAACTTCTCGCGCATATACCAGCTCAAGAGGTAGTACGCCGTGATGACGACGGCGACGAAGGCGATCAGATAGCCCGCGTTGTCGAGGATGCGCGTGATGCTCCCCCCGAGCGTCGCGCCGAAGAAGTAGCCGAGGAGGAGCAGGGTGCCGTACTGCAGGACGGCGACGAGCGCGCCGTAGGAAAAGAAGACGCGCAGCGGCATCTTCACCGTCCCGGCGACGACGATGAACGCCGAGGCGATGCCGTACGCGAGCTTGCCGATGAACATCGTCATACCGGGGCGCCGCGCCCAGAGGAGCCGCACGTTCTCGAGATGGTCTTCCGTAATGCCGATCTTCCTCATCATCCGCGCCGCGAACGCCGTCCGCCCGCCGAAGTAGCCGAGGGCGTAATAGAGCCCGTCGAGGCCGACGTCGCGGATGAAAAAGAGCGCCGCGAGAGCGTACATATTGAAATAGCCGAACGAAGCGAGCGTGCCCGCGACGAACGCGACGACCGGCCCCTCGATAAGCGAGAGCGGGACGAGTATCCAGTAGCGGTACAGGAGCACGAGGTGCGTGATGGAGTCGATCGACATCGTTTTCGTGAGTATACTACACGGCCCGCCCGCTCCGCCGGGCCGCGGAGGAGTGCTACGATGGGAGGATAATGAACCGCGTTCTGTTCTGCAGCGCCCTCGTCCTGCTTTTCGTCTCCGGCCTCGCCGCCGATGCGCCCGTCGCGGCGGCGAAAGCGCCGCCGTTCGAGGTTTCCGGCTGGATTCCCTACTGGCGGGAAGCGACGGGTACGGTCGATGTCCTGTCGCACCTGCAGGATTTCACGGCGGTAATGCCGTTCGGCTACATCGTGCAGAACGACGGTTCGCTCTACGACGCGTTCGGTATGAACGCCACTTCCTCCGCCTCGTCCGCGAACCTGCTCCGCGCCGTCACGCGGGCCGAAAAGGTGCGGCTCGTCCCCACGGTGATGTGGAGCAACGGCGCGGCCGTCGGGCGCACCCTGAAGAACGGCCCCGAGCGCCGAGCGCTCGAACGGCGCATCGCCGACCTCGCGAAAGCGCGCGGCTTCGACGGCATCGACATCGACTTCGAGAACAAGTCGGCCGCGACCCGCCTGTATTTCTCGCTCTTCCTCGAGGGGCTCTACGCGCGTATGGGCGACGAGTTCGTGTACTGCTCCATCGAGCCGCGCACGCCGCCCAGTTCGGTCTTCGCCGTTCTGCCGAAAAAACTCGAATACGCGAACGACTATGCGGCCATAAACAGATACTGCGACCGCGTGCAGATTATGGCGTACGACCAGGGCACCATCGACCTGACGCTCGACGCCGCGGCGAGTTCGACGCCCTACGTCCCCGTCGCCGACCCGCGGTGGGTGGAGAAAGTGGTGAATCTGGCCGCCCGGTATATTTCGAAAAAGAAGCTCATCATCGGCATCCCGACGTACGGCTACGAATACAACCTCATTCCGCTCGCGCAGGGATTCCGCTACGACCTCGACTGGGCGTTCGATCCCGACTACGCGACAGAGCTTGCGGGATCGCTCGGCATCATGCCGCGGCGCAACGCGGCCGGCGAGTTGAGCTTCACCTACGGAGGCGCGACGGAGCAGCTTGCGAGCGCCACTCCCGATCCGCTCCACATCGTCTGGTGGAGCGATGCGGTCGCCGTCCGGAACAAGATACACCTCGCGCAAAAGCTCGGCGTTCGCGGCGTGGCGATTTTCAAGATCGACGGCGGCGAAGACCCGGGGCTGTGGAACGTCCTTCCGGGGGTGAAATAATGCCGTTGGCGCCACCCTTCTCCGTACATTCGAAATCTCATTCTGCGGTGTCTGTTTGAAAATATCCGAACGGAACTACAAACCGAAACAAGCAAAACTCGGCCCCGTAATCACGAGTTGGGTATAGCGCCTCGGGTCGCCTTTTGATTACGGAGCAAGGGGCTTCAATGTGAATACTTTGTTGCCCCTTGTGGAGTTTTCAAAAGGCGACGCAAACCAAAAATTTCCTTTCCTTCATTCCCCGCCTTGCGGCGGAGGGGTGGGGGGAGGAGCCGAGCAAAGAAAATGCAAGGAAATTTTTGGGTTTGCCCGCGCGAGTCCGCGAGCGCGGTCGAGACGCAGTCAGCGGAATCGGGGCGTACGCTTCGGGTTCAAGCCACCACACGCTCCGCGCGTGCGAAGTGGGTTCGAGCAAAGTCTAATATCTCACCGCAGATAGACAAAACCGAACCCTAAGTTCGAATCCCTTTGCGGTCGAACGGCAGAGGGATTCGAACCGTTCCAAACGACGGCTTAAAATAAGGCACTCGGGTCTCTCCGATAAAAAGTATCCCTGGCGGAGAGGGTGGGATTCGAACCCACGAGGAGCTTTCGCCCCTGCCGGTTTTCGAAACCGGTTCATTCGACCGCTCTGACACCTCTCCGGTAAGGAGAGATTCTAGCATTTGGGCGCGAAAATGCTAGGATTCTTACACGTAAGACGGCCCCATCGTCTAACGGCTAGGACAGCGCCCTTTCACGGCGTAAATCGGGGTTCGATTCCCCGTGGGGTCACAAATTGAAACTTCTGCCGGATTGAGGGCGGCGGAGCCGCGCCGCGAAGCGGCGCGGGAATGGGCAACGGCAAATTGCGCCCTGCGGGCGCGGGCTAATTCGGAGGGCGGGCAAAATGAAATCGAAATGGTCTTGTCGCGCAACGCGGGGTTCGTTCCGAAGGAACGGACAAACTCGCGGATTTCCGCGTAGTTTGTACTGCCTGCCAGAAACCCCGCGCGTTTTGAATCCAAAATCCACTGCCGCAGGGGTTCGACCCAATTCTTTCTGCCATGTCGGGCGGCTGACATTTTTGCATCGAGCGAAAGCTTGCGCCGCATCAGTTCATCCTTTTTCGTGAGATACGCCGCGCGCTCAATATCGCCGTTCAAATGCAAATCAACGAGGGCGTCAAGCTTCCGTTCGATTTCCTTTTGTTCGGATTTCAGCCGCTCGGCATGGCTCCCCGACGACTGCTTCTCGGCTTTGTCCCATTCCTCCACCTTGCCGAGCATGTACTCTGCCCAGTCGTCGGGGAGCGACACTGATTGGAGCCGTTCCTTTGTCTGCATGACGAGCGCGTCCTCCTGCAAATACCCTTGACCGCACTTGCCGTTCTTTTTGGTGCAACGGTAGTAGCGGTAGCGTCCGCCATGCCGTCCGGTCGCCCACTGCGCGGTAATCATGGCACCGCACTCGCCGCATCGGAACAGACCCGTGAACGGAAAATCATGGCGGACGCGGCTGTGGCGGGGACGTGCTCGTTCATGCAGTTTCTTTTGGACGGCTTCAAACAGGGTTGCAGAAAGAATTGGCGCAAAGCTTCCGGGGAAAAATTCGCCGTGATGTTTGGTAAATCCCAGATACGCGCGATTGGAAAGAAGCCGCGCCACGGAAGCTTTGCCAAGTGGCGTTCCGGCCTGTGTACACACGCCGTGTTCCGCCAAAAACTGCGAGAGCGAAACCAGCGTGTGCGCTCCGGTGACGTACTCCTCGAACGCGCGCGCCACGACCCGCGATTTCACCGCGTCCGGCTCAATATTCCGCGTGTGCGGATTATTCACATAGCCGAACGGGGCGCGCGTCAGCCACTCCCCGCGGCGCAGTTTTTGGCGGAACCCTCGCTCGACGTTCTGTTTGAGATTATCGCTGTAATATTTCGACTGGCCGAACGCCACTTGCAACATAAAGAGGCCCTGCGGCGTCGGCTCAAACCAAAATGTCGGAAAGCGCAAAGAGACAATCCGCGCGGTGTCCACGGCGTAGATGATGCGCCCGCCGTCAATCGAATTGCGCGCCAAACGGTCGGGGTGCCACGCCAAAATCCCGACGCCCTGCATACTCTCGACGCGCATCATCAGCTTGCCGAAAATATCCCGCCCCGGACTCTTTGCGCTTTTCGACTCTTGAAATTCCTCAAGAATTTCAATATTTTCTCTGCGCGCATATTCGCGTAGCTCGAAAAGCTGCGCCTCGATGGACATGACTTGCTTGTCGTCGTCCTCGGTGCTTTTGCGCGCGTAGAGAAAATATTTTGGTTTAGCCGACATATAAATAGATTTTGGATTCAAAACCGACAAGTACCATTTCCGATTTCATTTCTTGCATCCTGCCCGCCCTCCGAATTAGCCCGCGCCCGCAGGGCGCAATTTGCCGTTGCCCATTCCCGCGCCGCTTCGCGGCGCGGCTCCGCCGCCCTCAATCCGGCAGAAGTTTCAATTTGTGATGAAATTATACACTTTGCGCGAACCTACTTCGCACGCGCGGAGCGCGTGGTGGCTTGAGATTTTTTCGTACGCTCCGATTGCGCTGGAACGCGCCTCGGCCGCGCTCGCGGACTCGCGCGGGCAAACCCAAAAATTTCCTTGCATTTCTTTGCTCGGCTCCTCCCCCCACCCCTCCGCCGAAAGGCGAAAAATGGAAAGGAAGTTTTTGGGTTTGCGTTGCCGAGCCAGATTTAGTTTAGCACGGAAATATCCAAACTTTGGATATTGACTTCTTAGATAGACCATTTACCATATGAAGAAGTCAATCAACACGAAGGAATATGCTGTCTTTGTCGAGAGACTTCGGACGGCTCGCCTTGAGGCAGGATTGACCCAGATGCAGGTGGCCAAGAAAATAGGCCGTCCACAGTCGCACATCTCGAATGTCGAATCGGGACAGCAACGGTTCGATGTCGTAGAGCTCAAGCCATTCCGGCAG
>JAKAJJ010000027.1 GCA_021813835.1 bacterium
TCTCAAAATCCCAGCTCATACTGCTCACGATCCTCGTGAACTTCGTCACCTCGGTCGCCACCGGCATTTTGACGGTGTCCTTGCTCGACCAGGCGCCGCCGTTCGTCACGCAAACCGTGAACCGCGTCGTCGAGCACACCATCGAGACGGTCGCCCAGGCGGCTCCGGCGGCCGTTATTTCCGCGCCCGCGCCCGCGCCGTCGACCCAGGACCTCGTGACGGCCGCCATCGGCGCGGACGCCGCCCGCGCCGTCGTGATCTACGCCGCGGATACGGGCACGTCGACGCCCCCGCTTTCCGTCGGAACCTTCCTGCCGAGCGCCCGCGCCGTCGCGACGGCCGCGCAGGACGCGCTTCCGAAAGAGGTGCTCATCGGCTTTGCGGGCGATACCTATGCGCCCGCGTCCCTCTCGCACGAAGGCGGCGGCATCGCCATCTACGGCTTCGCGGACGGCGCGGACCTGCCGAAGGTGAACGTCCCGACGCTCGTTTCCGCGGGCGACCTCAAGCTCGGCCAGACCGCGCTCGCGGTCGGCGCGGACGGCTCCGCCTCGACCGGGATCGTCTCGCGCGTAAGCGCCAAAGGCATCCGCACGACCCTGCCGGACATCGGCACGGGGAGCGCGGCCGTCGACCTCTCGGGCAACCTCATCGGCATCGCCGCGGGCGCGGCTCCGGGCGTCCTTATCCCGACCGATGCGATTACGGCGCTTCTCGCCGCGACGTCGACGGCAACCTCGAGCGCCGCGGCGAAGTAATCACTCCCCATAATGCCCCCCTTCACCAATTTCACCACCAAAGCCAAGGAAGCCGTGCGCCGCGCGCACGAGCTCGCCATCGAGCGCGGCCAGAACCACGTCTCGCCGCTCCACCTCCTCGCCGCGCTCGTTTTGCAGGAAGAATCACTCGTCTTTTCAATGCTCGACCGGATGGAGGTCGACACGATCATGCTCTCCGACGCGATACTCGAATACCTCGAAGCGCCCGAATCCGCCTCCGTCCTCTCGCCGTCCTACCAGATCTACCTCACGCCCGACCTCGCGAAAGCGCTCGAGACCTCGGGGAAGATCGCGGCGCGGATGAACGACGCGTTCGTCGGCACCGAGCATCTTTTTCTCGCAATCATCGAACATCCGGGTCCCGCCGCCGACATCCTCGCGCGCTTCGCGATCGGCAAGGATGCGGCGCTCGCGGTGCTGAAAGAGCTCAAGAGCGCGAAAGACGGGCAGGCCGCGGAGCCGAAGCGCTTCCGCGCGCTCGCCAAGTACGCGCGCAATTTGACGAAGCTCGCCGCGGAGAACAGGCTCGATCCGGTCATCGGCCGCGATACGGAGATCAACCGCGTCATCCAGATCCTCGCGCGCCGCACGAAAAACAACCCGATCCTCATCGGCGAAGCGGGCGTGGGGAAGACCGCCATCGCGGAAGGGCTCGCCGCGCGGATGGCGGCGCAGGACGTGCCGGAATCGCTCCGCGGCAAGGAGCTCCTGTCGCTCGACCTCGGCCTCCTCATCGCCGGTACGAAGTATCGCGGCGAATTCGAGGAGCGGATGAAGAACGTGATGAAGGAAGTCGAGCGCGCGGAAGGGCGGGTCATCCTCTTCGTCGACGAGCTCCACACGCTCGTGGGCGCCGGCGCCGCCGAAGGGTCCGTCGACGCGTCGAATATGCTGAAGCCCGCGCTTGCGCGCGGCGAAATGCGCGTCATCGGCGCGACGACCATCAAGGAGTACCAGAAATACATCGAAAAGGACGCCGCGCTCACGCGCCGCTTCCAACCGGTCTTCGTGCAGGAACCCTCGGTCGAAGACGGCATCGCCATCCTGCGGGGGCTGCGCGACAAGTACGAGCTCTACCACGGCGTGCGCATCACCGACGGCGCGCTCGTAGGCGCGGTCGAGCTTTCCTCGCGCTACATCAGCGACCGCTATCTCCCCGACAAGGCCATCGACCTCGTCGACGAAGCGGCGTCGGGCCTGCGCATCGCGCTCGAGAACAAGCCGCCCTTGCTCGAGGAGACCGACCGCAAGATCCGCCGCCTCGAGATCGAGCGCCAGGCGCTCCAGAAGGACGCCGAGGGCGACCGCGCGAAGGACATCAAGGAACGCATCAAGGCCATCGACGCGGACATCGCCGACCTGCGGGAGAAGACCGGCGAGCTCGAGCTCAAGTGGAAGAACGAGAAGGAAGTGCTCGAAGGCATCCGCGCCGCGAAATCGGAACTGGAGAAGCTCAAGACGCAGGCGGACAACGCCGAACTCGCGGCCGATCTCGGCACGGTCGCGGAGATCCGCTACGGCCGCATCCCCCACATCCAGAAGGACCTCGAGGCGAAGCTGAAGCGCCTGAAGGCGCTCCAGCGGTCGCGGCGCGTGCTGAACGAAGAGGTGACCGAGCAGGAGATCGCCGCGGTCGTCTCCCGCTGGACGGGGATTCCCGTCGCGAAAATGCTCGAGGAGGAGGCGGCGAAGCTCGCGCGGATGGAGGAGGCGCTCATGGCTAGCGTCATCGGCCAGGACGCCGCGGTGAAGAAAGTCGCGGACGCGGTAAAGCGCTCCCGGGTGGGCATCAGCGACCCGAACCGCCCCATCGGCTCCTTCCTCTTCCTCGGCCCCACCGGCGTGGGGAAGACCGAGCTCTCGCGCAAGCTCGCGGAATTCATGTTCAACGACGCCGACGCCCTCGTGCGCGTCGATATGAGCGAATTCATGGAAAAGCATTCGGTGGCGAAGCTCATCGGCGCGCCGCCCGGCTACGTCGGCTACGAGGAGTCCGGGACCTTGACCGAGCGCATCCGGCACCGCCCGTACGCGGTCGTGCTCTTCGACGAGATCGAGAAGGCGCACCCCGAGGTCTTCAACATCCTCCTCCAGGTGCTCGACTCGGGGCACCTGACCGACGGGAAGGGCCGCAAAGTCAATTTCAAGAACACGATCATCGTGCTCACGAGCAACATCGGCGGGGAATTCGTCGACCGGCTGGCGCACATCGGCTTCGGGAAAGCGGACGCGACCGACGCGACCCGCTACGAGGAAACGAAGGAAAAAGTCATGGGCGCGCTCCGCGAGCACTTCCGCCCCGAGTTCCTGAACCGCCTCGACGACATAATCATTTTCGACATTCTCTCGAAAGAGGCGCTCGGCAGGATCGTCGAGAACCAGGTGGAGGAAGTGGAGCGCCGGCTCGCCGGCAAGCGCATCGCGCTTGCCGTCTCTCCCGAGGTGCGCGCCTGGCTCGCGGAGAAGGGCTACAACCCGCAGTACGGCGCGCGCCCCTTGCGCCGCACGATCCAGGACGCGCTCCTCACCCCGCTCGCGTCGCTCATGATCGCGCAGGGCGTCGGCGAGGGCGGCAGCGTCGCGGTATCGCTCAAGAACGGCGAACCGCACTTCGACGTGAAGAAACGCGCCGTCCGCAACGGCGCCAAGAAGGAACTCGCCGTTGCCTAAACGCGGCGTTTCTGCTAGGTTGGCGCTATGTCCCAAGACCGCCTCATCCGCTTGAAATCCACGAAGTCCGCGCACGTCGTCTGGATGCGCAAGAACAAAAAGAAAGTCGAGCGCAAGATAGAACTCACAAAATACGACCCGACGCTGCGCAAGCGCGTGCCGTTCAAGGAGGCAAAGAAATAATCGAAAGTACGAAACCGCCCGGAAGGGCGGTTTCGTTTTGCGGGTCCACCAGGACTCGAACCTGGATTACACGGTTTGGAGCCGTGCGTTCTACCATTGAACTATAGACCCTGACTCTGAAACCATACCAGAGCTCCGGTAGTGGGGAAAGCCGCGCGGCGCCTTGCGCCGCGCGGTATGATGGCACTATGCGTTCCCGCGCGCTTCTCGCCGCCGCTGTCCTTGCCGGTTCCCTCGCGCTGCCGGCAGCCGCGTATGCGGCGATACCGTTTTTCGGCCCCATCATTCCCGCCGCCCACAACGTCTGTCCGGCGGGCTGGGGAATGCTCATCACGGTCATCAACAACATCATCGAACTCGCGCTCACGCTCGCCATCGTCTTTGTCGCGCCGCTCGTAATCGCGTACGCCGGCTTCCTGATGGTCCTCAATCCGACCGCCATCGGCGACGTGTCGCGCGCGCGGAGCATCCTCCTCAATCTCGTCATCGGCATCGTCGTCGCGCTCGCCGGCTGGCTCATCGTCGATGCGATCATGGCGGCGCTCTACAACCCCGCCGCCGCCGGCGGAACCTGGTATTCGCTCATCTCCTCGGGCGGCGCGAATCCCTGCCTTCCGGTCTCTTCCTCCCTGAACCAGACGCCGAGCGGCGGACAGGTGACCGGCGTGTCGGCGACCGGCGTATCGGCGGTCACGCCGCCCTCCGCCGCGCCCCCGTCGGAAGCACTCATCCGGCAGCAATTCGCCGCCGCGGGGGTCTCCGTAAACCGCCCCGCGTGCAGCCCCTACGACCTCAACGGCGTCACGAACGGCTGCACCAACGTGGGCGGGATGCTTCCGGCGACCGTATCGCAAGTCATCGCCCTGAAGAAGGCCTGCGGAAGCGGGTGCTCCGTCACCGTCACCGGCGGCTCGGAAGCGGGGCACGCGGCGGGAACGTATTCCCACGGCACCGGCTACAAGGCAGACCTCCGTTCCGCGGGCGAGGGGACGACCCTTACCGACTGGATAAAGAAGAACCTCACGAGCGGGGCCGCGCGCAGCGGCGACTGCGCCGGCGCGAGCCCGACCTACGCGGACAGCTGCGGGAACCAGTACGTGAACGAACAGGGCAACGGCAAGTGCGCGGCGCACTGGGACATCACCGTATACCGGTCCTGTCCTCTCTAGCGAGTTTCGCGAGCCAGGCCTTCTGGCGGCGGGCGTACTGCCAGAGCTTCGCCGAGAGGGCGGGGAGGAGCGATCCCTCCGTGCGTTCGCCGCGCAGGTACTGGCCTACGATGCGGTATTCGAGCCCGAGTTCGTTCAGGCGTTCGTCGCCGGCGAGCGCGCGGACGCGCCGCACCTCCTCGACGAGGCCGCGCTTAAGCGCGGCCTCGAGCCGCGCGTCGATTTTCGCGCGCAGTTCCTCGCGCGGCGGGTCGAGGATGATCCACTCCGCGCGGAAGGTGCCCTTCCGCGCGGAATCGAGTTGCAGAAGGGCACCTTCTGCATCCGCACGGGGCGGGACGGCGCCGAGCGACCCGATGATCTCGAGCGCGCGGATGAGGCGGCGGCGGTTCCTCGGGTCGAGCTGCGCCGCGCGGCGCGGATCGGCGGCGCGGACGCGCGCGGTGAGCTCTTCCGTCGGAAGTTCTCCGACCGCGGCGCGAAGCGCTTCATCCGCGCGCGCGGAGGGCGGCAAGCCGCGCAGGAGCGCGTCGAAGTAAAAGTGCGTGCCGCCGACGAGGATGGGGAGCTTCCCGCGCGCAGTTATCTCGCCGATGAGCCGCGTCGCGTCCCGCGCGAAATCGCCCGCCGAGTAGCTCCCGGACGGCTCGCGGACGTCGATGAGGTGGTGGGGCACGCCGCGCATCTCCTCGCGCGTTATTTTTTCCGTGCCGATGTCGAGCCCGCGGTAGACCTGGCGGCTGTCGACCGAAATGACCTCGCCGCCCCGCGCGAACGCCTCCTCCACCGCGCGCGCGGACTTTCCGGAGGCGGTCGGCCCCGCGATACAGAGGATGTGTACTCCCATCGGGCGCGATGGTAGCATAGGCATACGTAACCCCACAACGCGTATGAAAGAAACAAAAAGCAATTATTGCGAGCGGTGCGGCGAATTCCACGATGTCGTGCGCGACTATACGTCGCAGGTGAAAGTCGGCGAGACCGTGCCGGATTTCGAGTTCGAGGCGTACCACAAGGGCGCCATCACGGCGCTCTCGCTCTCGAACCTTCGCGGCAAATGGGTCGTCCTCGTCTTTTATCCGGCCGACTTCACGTTCGTATGCCCGACCGAACTCGAAGAGCTCGCGAAGCTCTATCCGAAATTCCAGGAGGCGAACGCCGAGGTCATATCGGTATCCTGCGACACGGTCTTCACGCACAAGGCATGGCACGATACCTCGCCCGGCATCCGCGCCATCGCGTATCCGATGGCGGCCGATCCCTCGGGCAAGCTCGCCTATGCTTTCGGCGTTCTCGTCGAGGGCGGGGAAGCGGTGCTCACGCCGGACGAGGGGCTCTCTTTGCGCGGCACGTTCATCATCGATCCGTCGGGAACGCTCCGCGCGATGGAAGTGAACGACAACTCCATCGGACGCAAGGGCGCGGAGACGCTGCGCAAACTGCAGGCCGCGCAATACGTCGAGGCGCACAAAGGGAAGGTATGCCCGGCCTCCTGGGAGCCGGGGGAGGATACCTTGGAACCGGGCCTCGGCCTCGTCGGGAAGCTCTAAAAAAACGGCGGCCCCGAAAGGCCGCCGTGCGTGTTGCGTGCGTCACGCGATGACGCTATGCTGCTCGATTTCTTTTTCCACCGCGCAGAGCTGGTTCGACGCCCAAAATCCGAATTTCTTGGCCGCGTACGCGAGGTCCAGCAGGGTGAAGAGGGAGATGAGCTCCATCCCGTGCCGATTCAGCGTCTCGGCCCCGCCGTACTGCCGGTCTACGAGGACGAGATGAGCCATCCGTTCCGGGATGAACCCGTCTTCGCAGAGGCGCTTCGCGGTTTCGAGCTTCGAACTTCCGCCCGTTATCGTATTGTCCACGGTGAAGTAGAAACGATCGGGACGCGGCGCGCCGTCCACCCACCGCTGGTTCGCGCCGTGCGTTTCCCGCACCGGGCGCATCACCATAAAGGGCAGAGAACGCGCGGAGGTGAGCGATGCCGCCGCCGCGAGCGCCGTGCCGGCTGTCGGGATGCCGATGAGGCAGGGCGCTTGCGTGATGCCGCGCGCGCGGCAGTGCTCCCAGACGGCGGTTCCGATTTCCCCTCCGATCGCGGCGAGGCATTCGGGGTGTTCGGTGAGCTCTTCTCGCCCGGAAACGTAAACGTTCGAGCGGATGCCGCTCTGCAAGGAGAACGGCTCGTCTCTCCATCTGATGAACCCGAGCTCGCAGAGCCGGTAAAGGAGCTCGGTCTTTTCTCTGGAGAACTTCTTCCCGGAGGGTGTCGTGAGTTCCATCGCAATTCCTTTCGCCAGTTGAGGGGGACACGCAGAGGATCTTATTCCAAGAGTCACTTTCCGCGCGGAGCGTACCACGAGTTTCCGGAGGAGGCAAAATACGCTAGGATAGGCGGGAAGCCGAGATGGCGGAACTGGCAGACGCAACGGATTCAAAACCCGTCGCCGCAAGGCATGTGGGTTCGATTCCCACTCTCGGCACCTCTGCGCTACAATAAAAAAGTATGAACGAGGACGCGCGCTACGTGCCGACGAAATACGATTCGATCTTCTGGATCGACGTCGACAAGGTCGCGCCGAACCCCTACCAGCCGCGGCGCGAATTCAGCGAAGAAGGGCTGCGTTCGCTCGCCGAATCCATCCGCCAGTACGGCGTCCTCCAGCCGCTCGTCGTCGGCCGCGCCGAGGTCGAGAAGCCGGACGGCGGCATTGAGAGCGTCTACGAGCTCATCGCCGGCGAACGCCGCCTGCGCGCCGCGAAGCTCATCGGCCTCACGCAGGTGCCCGCGGTCATCCGGCAGGGGGAGAACAACCTCACGAAGCTCGAGCTCGCCATCATCGAGAACCTCCAGCGCGAGGACTTGAACGCCATCGACCGCGCGAAGGCCCTGCGCCGGCTCATCGAGGAATTCGGCATCTCCCACGGCGAAGCCGCAGCGAAGATCGGCAAAAGCCGCGAGTACGTATCGAATTCGCTCCGCCTTCTCTCTCTGCCCGAGCATATGCAGAGCGCCATCGTCGGGAAGGAG
>JAKAJJ010000028.1 GCA_021813835.1 bacterium
TGCTCTTTTGCCCGCTCGATGGCGTCGAAGGCCGGCAGAAGGGCTTCGGCGGCAACGACGACGCCTCGGGTGCGCTCTCCGGTTTTCTCTTCGTCGAAGCGCCGCAGGAGATTCACGTAGTCGGCCTTCGCCCTCTGCCAGCCGTCCCTGTACTCCTGCTTCTCCGCGCGGCAGGCCTCAAGCTCGCTTTTGAGCTTTGCGACTTTCTTCTCGGCATCGCCTCCCGTGGGCGGCTCGTTGTTCTCCGCTTCGAACTCGACGTCTTCGTTCTCGCTCATTCCTCAAATATGCCTGAACAGACGGGCGGAGTCAAAAGAAAAGCCGCTTGCTAGGGTCGTCAAAACGGTCTGGCGAACAATTTAATCGATTTAACGCTTGCTCCACTGCTTGGCTTTACGGGCTTTGACGAGACCTGGCTTCTTGCGCTCCTTGGCGCGAGGATCGCGGGCGAGGAAATGCGCCGCCTTGAGCGCCTTGCGGGTGTTCGGCTCGGCCTTCGTGAGGGCGCGGGCGATGGCGTGGCGCACGGCATCCGCCTGCGCGGAAACGCCGCCGCCCTCCACGTGCGCCGAGACGGCATACGTCTGCCCCGCTTCTGCGGCCGTAAAGGCCTCAAGCGCCGTGCGCGCGCGTTCGTCCGTTTTGAAAAAGTCCTTCGGACTCTTGCCGTTGACCGTGAGAGAATTCTTGTCGTCTGCCGAGTGCATCCACACGCTCGCGATAGCGGTCTTGCGGCGTCCGACTGCGGTGATGAAAGTGGTGGCCATATTATGCTTTGACGGTGAGGTTCTTCATTCGCGGGGTGCGGAGCTTGTTGCGCGGGATCATTCCGTCTACGGTTTTCCGCACGACCTCCTCGATGCCTTTCTTCGCGATGAGCTTGTCCATACGGATTTCGCGGAGACCGCCCGGGTAGCCGGTATAGCGGGTGTATACCTTCCCTTTCGTGCGCCGCTCGGGGAGGTGGAGCTTCGCCGCGTTCTCGATAACGACCTTCACGGGAAGCGCTTGGTTCTGCGCGTAATGCGCCGAGCGCTTGCCGAGGAGCGCGTGCGCGGCCTCGCTGGCCACGCGGCCGAGCGTGCGGTTCGTGGCGTCTATCGTATATGTCGTGGGCTGTGCGGGCTTCAGGGAAGTCATACGGAGTGGATACTAGACAAAGGCGATGTACGCAAGCTTGCGCGCGTCGCCTTTGCCGCGGCGGGCGCGCTTGATCACGCGCGTGTAGCCGCCCGCGCGGCTCGCGTAACGCGGGCCGAGGGTGCTGAAGAGCTTCTTCACCGCCGCTTCGTCTCCGAGGCGGGCTTGGGCGAGCCGCCGGCTCGCCAGCGTATTCTTCTTCGCGTACGTGACGAGACGTTCCACGAAGCCGCGGAGCGTTTTCGCCTTCGCTTCGGTGGTCGAGATGCGCTCTTCCAGCACGAGCGAGCGGGCGAGCGAGCGGAGCGCCGAGCGGTGCTGGTTCGCCGTGCGTCCGAACATCCGCGCTTTCGTGGTATACGCCATAGGTATTATTCGCCCGCGCCCTTGAGGGTAAGGCCGTAACCGGCGAGGGCTTCGGAAATCTCCTCGACGGCCTTTTCGCCGATGCCCTCGAGTTCCATCAGGGCGTCCGCCGACTTGCGCGCGAGGCCGGCGGCGCTTTTGATGCCCGCTCCCTCGAGCGCCGAGGCGATGCGCGGCGCAAGGCCGAGGTCCGCGATCTTCACTTTCGCCGCCTCCACGGCGCCTTCTTCCGTTTCGCCCGTTTTCTCTTCCGCGGGGGCGCTTTCCTGGAAGCCGATGACGGCCCTCAGCTGGTGGATCATCGTCTCGATGGCCTGCTCGAGCGACTGGCGCGGCGCGATGGTGCCGTTGGTTTCGATGAAAATGCGGAGCCGGTTGAAGTCGGTGCGGTCGCCGACGCGCATATTCTCCACCTCGTAGTTCACGCGGCGTATGGGGGTAAAGGTCGCGTCGAGCGCGATGGTTCCGATGTCCACCTTATCCTTCGTGAGCACTTCGCGCGGCACGTAGCCGAGGCCCCGCTCGATCGTGGCCTCGAGTTCGAAGGCGGCTTTGCCCGAAAGGTCGGCGAGGTGCTGGCCCGGATTCATTATTTCCACCTGGCTCGGGAGCGTGAAATCCTTCGCGGCGACGGCGCCCGGGCCTTTCGCGGAGAGAGAAATCGTCTGCGGTTCGTCGCCGTGGAGGACGAAATGCACGCGCTTCATATTGAGGAGCATCTCCATCACCGTCTCGCGCATCCCGTCGATGGTGGCGAATTCGTGCGGTACGCCCTCGATCTTCACGCGGGTGACGGCCGCGCCCGGGAGGGATGAGAGGATGATGCGGCGCAGCGAATTCCCGAGCGTGTGGCCGTAGCCCGGATAGAGCGAATCGATCTCATAAACGCCCTGCATTCCCTCTTCGGAAACGACGCGGGGCTTGCTCGGAAGCGTGATGTGGTATTCCATAACTCAATCGTTTAGTACCGGCGCGAACGCGAATAAAATTACCTCGTGTAGAACGAGAGCACCGTCGTGAGGTCGCCCGCCGGGTCCGCCGAGGCGGCCGTGGGGCGCGCCGCGACGCCGCCCTCCATATCCTTCGGGTTCCATGAGAGCCACGACGGGAGCGTGCGCTCCGTAAAGCGCTCCCCGAAACCTGCGAGGGCGCCGTGGCTCTTCGATCCCTCGCGCACGCCGATGCGGTCGCCCACCGACAGCGCGTGCGAAGGGACGCGGACTTTCTTCCCGCCCACGAGGACGTGGCCGTGGGCGACCATCTGGCGCGCCGCGCGGCGCGTCGAGGCCAGGCCGAGGCGCCAGACGACGTTGTCGAGGCGCATCTCGAGGAGCTCGTGGAGGACGTCCGTCGGCTTCGCGCCGCGCGCGGCGAGCGCCCTGCGGACGTAGTTCACGAACTGGCGCTCGGGCAGGCCGTAGGTGACGCGCACCTTCTGCTTCTCGAGCATCTGCTTGCCGTATTCGCTCTGGCGCCCGCGCCCGCCGCGTTTGTTCTTCGCGGAGCGTTCCGCGGAGAGCGCGAACTTTTGCGTCTGCGCCTTTTCGAAGACGGATGCGCCGAGGCGCTTGGCGAGTTTGTAGCGTGGTCCGGTTTTCATAGTGTTTTGTTACGAGCAAAGCGAGTTAGAAAACACTATGCCCCGCTCCACTTTTGCCGCACAATCGTTCCCAAAAACTTGTCTGCAAGACAAGTTTTTATTTTCATATTGGGATGTGGTTTGGTGTGTCATTTTGTTTGTTTTCTTCCTGCAAAAGTGGGGCCGGGGCTCGTCGGATAACCGCTTACGCTATATCCTCCTCGGCTTCGGCGGGCGCGGGCCGTTGTGCGGCACCGGCGTCGCGTCCTTGATGGAGAGGACCTGGATTCCCTTGCCCGCCAGCGCGCGGAGAGCCGATTCGCGGCCCGCGCCGACGCCGCGGATGACGACCGAGGCCTCCTTGAGGCCGATGAGCGCGCACTTCTCGCCGATGAGCTCGCCGACCTTCGCCGCGGCGTAGGGGGTCGATTTGCGCGCGCCCGTGAAGCCGAGCGCGCCCGCCGACGAGGAAATCACGGCGTTCCCTTTTTCATCGGTGAGGGTCGCTTTCGTGTTGTTGAAGGTCGCCTCGATGTGGAGGATTCCCTTTTCGAGATGGCGCTTCGTGGTCTTCGAGAGCGCGCGCTCCTTGCGGCCCGCGTCGAGTCCCCGCCCGGTCTTCTTGATGATGCGTTTCTTCCCCATAGGATTTTGTTAGGAGCGAAGCGAGTTAGAAAATCCTATGCCCAGCACCAATTTCAATGCAGAAGCGATTCCTGCAGGGCGTGCGGTTTCCAAGCAATTGACTCGTTGTGAATAAGTGTTCATAGGGTTTAAATCGGTGCTGGGTTTCCAAAAACGATTACGTTTTCTCCAACGTGCGGCGGCCGGACGTCATCGTCTTGCGGACGTTGCCGCGACGCGTGCGCGAGTTGGTCTTCGTGCGCTGGCCGCGGACCGGAAGACCGCGCTCGTGGCGCATCCCCCGGAGCGAACGTATGTCCTTCAGGCGCTTGATATTCTGGCCGATCTCGCGGCGCAGTTCTCCCTCGATGGCGAACGCCTCCGCAAGCGAGCGGACGCGCTGCTCTTCCTCGCCCGTGAGGTCCTTTCCTTTCTTCGCATACGGAACCTTTGCCGTGTCGAGGATCCGGCGGGCGCGCGACGGGCCGATGCCGTAGAGGAGCGGCAAGGAATAGGCGAGCTGCTTGTTATCGGGAATGGTAATGCCGGCAATACGCATGTTAGATTTTGTTACGAGCAAAGCGAGTTAGAAAATCTTACATCCAGCATCACTTTTGCCAGACAGTCGTCTCCAAAAACTTGTCTCGCGGACAAGTTTTTGAGGTTGTATTGAGATGTGGTTTGGTATGTCATTTTGTTTGTTTTCGTCCTGCAAAAGTGGTGCTGGATTTCAAAAGCTTCGCAATCTCAACCCTGGCGCGCCTTGCGGCGGGGATTTTTCTTGTTGATACGGTAAAGGCGCCCGCCGCGGCGAACGAGCTGGTCTCCCGGCTGCTGTTTCCGAATGGACGCACGAACTTTCATCGTAAAAATGTCGAAATATTAGGTTAATCGGCGCACGATCCGGGCGCGGCCCCCGTAGGGATCGAGCACCATTTCCACCTGATCGCCGACGAGAACGCGGATGCGGTGAAGGCGCATCTTGCCCGCAAGATATGCGAGCACGAGCTTGCCTTCAGCGCCTTCGCCCGCCTCCCCATCTACGGGAAGACGGACGCGAAAAAGGGAGTTCGGCAACACCTCTTCGACGGAGCCGACCGCCGTTTTCGTATCCTCGCCGTCTTTCATGCAGATGTCACTTGAATGTAGCAGGAGTCGGGGAAATCGTCAATCAAATAGCGCTACGGGCCGACCGTCGTCACCGAGATGGCGGCGGGATCTTGCGGAAAGGTCTGCCGCCAGAACGGGCGCAGGATGATGACCGCGCGCTTCACTTCGGGATAATTCGTGAGGACGACCTCCGCTTCCGAACGGCTCTTCCCCGCCACGGCGGCGGCGATGCGCGACGGGTCGACCGTATAGACGAGCGGCGCCGTGCCCGCGAGGGTGAAAGTAAAAGGCGCGATGTTCGAATCGGGGATGCCCGCGGCGGCGAGCGTGAGGCCGGTCGTCGTCGCGAGAGCAAGGGGCTCGCCCTGGTAGCCGAGGCCGGGTACCGCCGCGGCGATGGCGCCCGCGAGCGCGGCATTCGGGAAGACGACCGCGAGCGCGGTTCCCTGTTCCTTCACGTCGACTTCGCCGAGCGCCGTCGAGGGCTCGGAGGCGAGTTCCCGGTACGTCGTCGTCGCCGCTCCCGGTATGAGCACGTATCCCTCCGGTACCTGCGCCTTCAAACTCGCGAGAAGGTCGGGCTCGAGCGCGGCGACGAGCGCCTTGGTGGCCTGCGCTTCGGTCGTCGCGTCGACGACGGGTACGGTGCCGGAAGCGCCGCCCGCCATCGAGTCCGTCGAACGCGCGTAAACCTCGCTCGCTTGCGGCGTTCCGGAGAGTCCGGGGACGGTGAAGGAGGTCGGGCCGATGTTGTAGGTGCTGCCCGCCTGGTCGGCATACACGGTCGCCCGGATGCTCCCCGGTTTCGAGGAGGATCCGGCGGGTATCGTTACCGCCGAGCGGATGCGGAAAATGAGCCCGGCGGGGGAAGCGAAGCGGGTGTTCGTGATGAGGCGCTGGGCCTTCG
The DNA here is from genome assembly GCA_021813835.1 of bacterium. Lineage (GTDB taxonomy): Bacteria > Patescibacteriota > Minisyncoccia > Phycocordibacterales > Phycocordibacteraceae > C7867-001. The sequence continues at coordinate 5,727 of JAKAJJ010000028.1, forward strand.
CCTGCGTGTTGTAGATGGTGATGGTGCCGGACGCGTACGTATGGACGGTTTTCGTGCCGCTTCCCGCGATGCTCTGCGACGCCACCTTTTGGACCTTCAGGACCTGGAACGGCAGAACGGCCGAACTCGCGCTCGCGGTAAACGAACTTTGGACCGCGGCGGAGACGGTATTCGGGATCACCTCGACTTTCGCGCTCGAGAAGTAGACGAGGGCGCCGGCCGACAGGGCGACGACGATGAGTACGATGACGACGGTCGCGTACGGGAACCGCGCGGGCCGGCCCGAAGCGCGCGGCGCCCGCGCGGCGGGCGTATCGGACATACCCGTCTCCTTGCGGCGCGAGGGCGGGATGATGTCGTCAAGCTTGCGCGTAGCCATGGGGGGAGTATAGCAGACCGCTCCCGCGGGCGTCCGCGCGGGCGCTGTGCATAGGCGCTCACGGCGCCCCCGATTCGCGGTCGCGGCGCGCGGCGTAGAGCGCGAGGGAAGAGAGCGCGAGATCCGGCGCGTCGCCGGAGGATTGTTCGACAAGCGCCGCGAGGTGGCGCGCGAGGACCGGGACGACGACGGGCGGATTGTCGGAAAGCCAGAGCGGACTCATATCCGCCGCGGCAAGCGTCCGGGCGAGGGTCCCGGCATCCGATTCGCGCGCGATGAGGAACATGGCGCGCGGCAATGGGTATCGCTCCGCGAACCCGGCGAAGGCGCGGCGGACTTCCCCGAGCCATGCGGAGCCGCCCTCCCCCGTTCCCGACGTTTCGGATACGGCGACGATGAGGCCCTGCCGGACGAGCGTGAGAGCGATGCGCGCTTCGGAAACGTCGAGGATGAGCGCGTCGCGCTCGTGGGGGAAAGCGGAGCGCACGGCCTGGTACCGCGCGGAATTGCCCGCGATGAACGCAATACGTTCCGCAGGGAAAAAGCCGCGGAGAGCCGTGGAGAGCCGTTCGGCGACGACGCGGCGCACGAATGACGCCATAATGACGACGTCCGCGCGGCGTGCTTGTTTCCCGTACGGGCTGCGCGTCTCATACCCGTTCAGGATGGTTCCGACGACGCTTTCGTCCACGAGCGCCATGCCGAAAACGGTTCTTCCGGCTTTCTTCATCGCCCGTCCGACGAGCTTTCTGGTGAACGTAAAAGGCGTTTTGTCCTCAAAACGCTCGATGCGCACGGCGGTCATTCCCCACGGCGCGCCGACGGAAACGAGCGCTTCGCGTACGGCGCCGCTGCCGGTCGCCCGAAGGAGCGCCGGCGCTCCCGCGCGGACAAGCGCATCGCCGAGTCCCGCAAGGGTGCGCAGCATCGCGCTTTCGTGCGGCTCGTTCCGGCGGGTGTCAAGGGAAAGGCGGAGCGCAGAAATCACGCGCGGCCGCGCGCCGGGCGCGCATATGACATAAGCGCCGCCGACGGAATCCGCGCTTATGTCGATGAGCGCGAGCGATTCCGCACGTTCCGTGCGAAAGAGACGGCCGAAGAAGCTCATTTCGCCTATTCTAGCACCGCCTTGATGCGGCGGATGCCGGCGGACGACGCCTCTTCCTTCCGGATCTCGAAGCGCCTGCCGCCTTCGCTCAGCTCGCGCGTGTTCGATACGTGCGGCCCGCCGCAGAACTCGATGGAAAACGCCTGCGCGAATTTCGGATCCTCCGGCGTCGCGTCTTTCGGCCCTACGGAGTACACGCTCACCT
>JAKAJJ010000029.1 GCA_021813835.1 bacterium
AAAAGTCATCGTTTCGGCTATCATACGCTTCGTTCGCCACTCTACAACTCCGTAGAACCGCCGCAAGGCGTTTTTAGTTTCATCCCTATGGCCGTGCTGTCTTACAACGATATCCTTCCGAAAACTGTCATCACGTACAACGGCGAGCCCTATGAGGTGCTCTCGTCGCACATCTTCCGCATGCAGATGCGCAAGCCCGTGAACCAGACGAAGCTCCGCGCCCTCGTCTCGGGCAAGGTCATCGAGATCTCATTCCACCAGAACGAGACGGCCGAGGAGGCCGAGGTCGGGGCGCTCGAGGCCCGCTACCTCTATACGAACCGCGGCGAGAGCTGGTTCGCGCAGGTCGACAACCCGAAGAACCGCTTTTCCTTTCCCGAGGAGGCGGTGCATGACCGCGTCCGGTGGCTCGCGCCGAACGCGCTCGCCGACGTTCTGACGTACGAGGAGAAGCCCCTGACCATCGCGATACCGGTGAAGGTGGACCTCGCCGTGACGGACGCGCCGCCCTCCATCAAAGGCAACACGGCGACCGGCGGCACGAAAGTGGTGACGGTGGCGACCGGCGCGAAAGTGGACGCTCCGCTCTTCATCAGAGCGGGCGACGTCATCAGGATAAATACCGAAACGGGGGAATACGTAGAGCGCGTCGAAAAGGCATAGGCGCTGGAGCACGGCCGCGGCGGAGTGGGGGGATTGAGAAGGCATACGGGACGTGCTACGGTATCCCCAGGTCTCTCCTCCCTCCCGGTGGCGGAGCGCGTCGAGAACCTCCTCGCTTCGGCCAGTCGAGCCGGGAGGTCCCTTCCCCCTGCCGCAGTTTGGCAGGGGATTTTTTTACCGATCTCCTTCGAGAAACGTAAGGCGCCCCGCCGGAATACGGCGGGGCGCCTTTCGCGCGGGCGCGCTACGCCGCGATGTACGGCAGGAGCGCCATATAGCGCGCGTGCTTGATGGCGCTCGCGATCTCGCGCTGCTTGTTCGCGGGAATGCCGGTGCGCTTCTTCGACAGGATTTTCGCGTGCGGGCTCGTGAATTGCTTGAGGTACGCGACGTCCTTGTAGTCGATGAATTTCTTGATCTCGATCTCCTCGCGTTCAGCTTGGTATGCCATAGTCGGTAATTAAAACGGAATGTCCTCCGGATTGATATCCTCGTCGGGGTACCGGATGTCCTCTCCTTTCGCGGAAGCCGGCGCGGGCGCTTCCCCGCCCGGCGCGGCCGCGGCTCCGCCGCGGCCGCCGGCGCCGAACTGGAAATTCTCGACGACGATCTCGGTGCGGTACTTCTTCTGCCCCTCGCTGTCCCACGAGCGCGTCTGGATGCGCCCCTCGACGAAAAGCGGACGGCCCTTCTTCATATACTGCGCGATGATTTCCGCCGGGCGGCCGAAGGCGACGATGTTGTGGAACTCGGTCGCTTCCTGTTTCTGGCCGTTCTTATCCTTATAGGTGCGGTTCGTCGCGAGGCCGAAGGAGACAAGCTGCTGACCCGACGGGAGCGCGCGGAGCTCGGGGTCGCGCGTGAGGTTGCCGTACAGGAATGCCTTGTTGAGATACATGGGGAAATTATACCGCGACGTTCTCGAGCGCGGCGTCGAGCTCCGCATCCGCCCGCTCGGGCGCCTTCTCCTGCGCCTTCAGGGAAAGTTCGCGCAGTTCGGCGGCATGGCGGGCGGCGTCCTTGGTCGTCACGAGGTCGATGAAACGGATGATGCGCGCATCGCCCTTCGCGGCGGCGAGCACGTCCGCGTGGTTGGCCGCCGAGGTCTCGTAGGCCAGCCACGCGAAGTGCGCCGAGGTGAAGTCGCGGCGGCCCGACTCCTCCTGGCGCGAGAGAGCGTAGGCGAGCTGGACCGTCACCGGCTCGCCCTCCGCGACGAGCGCGCCTTTCGCGCCGACCAGATCGCGCATCGCCGCGTACGCCTTCTTCACTTCCTCGGAGGGAAGCTCCGGGTCGATGTGGAAACCGAGTTCATAGACGCGCGAGCCGCCCCCGCCGTCCCCGAGTCCGTCCTCGCGCGTCTCGCCGTCCTTCTTCGCCATAATTGCGGCATACTAGCACGGAGTTCCCCCCGTCGCAACGTACCGCGCCACGTCCGCGCTATTCCTTAGAATTCACTATAGGCGCAGTTAAGGTAATTCTGGGATGCGGAAGAGGCGCGCGGCGTTGGCGAGGAGCGCGCGGCGGACGGACTCCGTGTCCGCTCCGCGGATGTCCGCGATGCTCCGGACGACGTCCGCGACGGCGAGCGGGTCGTTGCGCTCCCCGCGGCGGGGGGCGGGGGCGACGTACGGCGCGTCGGTTTCCGCGAGGAGGGAGCCGAGCGGAACGGCGCGGATGACGTCGTCGTAGTCGCGCGCAAAGGTGATCACGGCGGTATAGGAAATCATGAAGCCGAGCGCGACGAGCGCCGCGGCCTCCGCGCGCCCGCCGACGAAGAAATGGACGTCGCCGGAAAGGGTCGGGTGCTCCGCTTTCATCTCGGCGAGGAGAGCGATGAGGTCCTGGTACGCATCCTGCGTCCCCCTGCTCGGCCGTGCGTGGATGATGAGCGGTTTCGCGGCTTCGGCGGCGAGCGCACCGTGCGCGCGCAGGATTTCCTTCTGCGCGTTCTTCACGCTGTCGTCCGGCTGCGCCGGCCGGAAGAAGTCCAGCCCGCACTCCCCGATCGCGACGGCTTTCGGGTGCGCCGCAAGCGCGCGCAGCGCCGCCGCATCGAACGGCTCCTGCCCGACGCGATTGGGGTGGAGGCCGACCGACGCGAAAAGGTGCTCATACTTTTCCGCGAGCGCGAGCGCGCGGCGCGATGAATCGAGATCGACGCCGGCGACGATGCCGGCGACGCCCGCGGCGCGCATCCGTTCGATGACCTCCTGCGCGTCTTCCGCATAGGCGTCGAACTGAAGATGGCAGTGCGCGTCGACGTACTTCCTCTGCATTCGCGCACGATACCACGAAAGAAAAAGCGGGCGGTCCCGAAGGACCGCCCGCTGAACGCACTGCGCCCGGCGCCTGGCCGCATTCCCTCTTCCGGACAAGAAGCAGGGCGATGCCGCCGCCGACCTCGGCACGGTCGGCGGCGAGGAAGGCGGCCGCGAACGCGGCGATGCCGCTGCCGGAAGCATAGTAGACCGCGGCTCCGTTGTCAAATGCGCGGGAAAAGGTTGTCGGGCTTCTTGTTCTTTCGGACGGCCGAGGCGATGGCGGCCGCGGTGCGCGGCATTGCGGGCACGAGATGCGCCGCGATACGCGCGAGTTCCTGCACGAGGAAAGCGATGTCCGCGCGCGCCGCCTCGCGTTCGACGGTGTCGCCGCTCTTTATTTTCCTGTACGGCATGCGCGCGGCCATAAACGCGTCGGCATCCGCAACTATCTTGAACACATGCTCCATCGCATCGTTGAATTTGAATTCGTTCACGAAGCGGACGAATTCCGGCGAAAATGTCCCGTTCCGTTCCGGAACTTCCGCCGGATGCGTCAGGTGTTCTTCCGCGAGCTTCATCACGCGCGCGACGAGATTGCCGAGGCCGTTGGTCAGGTGGGCGGTGTAGTGCTCGCGGATCGCGTCTTCGGTAAGGTCGGAATCGTCGAACGGACTCACGTGCCGCAGGAGCACGTAGCGGACCGCGTCGGTCCCGTACGCCTCCACGAGATCGAAGGGATTGATGACGTTCCCGAGCGATTTGCTCATCTTCTGCCCGCCCGAGGTGATGAAGCCGTGATAGAAGACCCGGTCGGTCGCTCTCACGTCCGCCGAGGCGAGCATCGCCTGCCACATAAGCGACTGGAAGCGCACCTGATCTTTCCCCGCGACCTGGAGCGTCTCCCCCTCCTCCCAGAACTTCTTGAAATTCCCCTTCTCGTCGTCCGGCCAGCCGAGCGTCGAGAGGTAATTCGTGAGCGCGTCGAACCATACGTACATCACCTGGTCGCCGTCGCCGGGCACGGGGATGCCCCACGAGAGCCGCGCCTTCTCGCGCGACACGCTGAAATCCTCGAGGCCCGCCTCGACGAACGCGACCGCTTCGGCGCGGCGCCATTCCGGAATGACGGCATCCGGACGCGCGAGGTACTCCAGAAGGTAGTCGCGGTATTTCGAAAATCTGAAAAAATAATTTTCCTCGCGAAGCGTCTGCGGCGCGGTTCCGTGCTCGGGGCACTTGCCGGCGATGAGGTCCTTCTCCCTGATGAAGGCCTCATGGCCGACGCAGTAGAGCCCTTCGTACTCTTTCTTGTAAATGTCGCCGTTCTCCCGGCAGCGCTTCCACATTTCTTCGGCCGCCTTCCGGTGCGCCGGGTCGGTCGTCCGGATGAACGCGTCGGTCGAGAGGTCGAGTGCGGTTTTCAGCGCGCGTACTTCTTCCGCGTAGCGGTCGACGTATTTCTGCACATCCTCTCCCGCCTTCTGCGCGGCTTCGGAGATCTTCTGTCCGTGCTCGTCCGTGCCGGTCGAGAAAAACACTTCCTCGCCCGCCGCCCGCCACATCCGCGCGAGCATATCGGCTTGCACGATCTCGAGCGCGAATCCGATGTGCGGAGCCGCGTTGACATACGGGAGAGTGGTCGTGAGGTAGCGGGCCATTTACGACGCGCGGGCGGCGCGGCGCTTGCGCTTGTCGAAATCGTTCAGGAACTCAAGCCCGACGGCCGCGAGCGGCACCGACAAGACGACGCCGAGGAAGCCGGCGAGCGTGTACCCCGCGATGAGCGCCACGATGACGAGCAGCGGCGGGATGCCGACGACTTTCCGCACGATGAGCGGATAGATGAGGTTCGATTCGAACTGGTTCACGACGACGTAGAGGCCGACGACGATGAGGCCGAGCGCGAAGCCGCCCTGCGAGTAGCCGACGATGACGGCGATGGCGCCCGCCATAAGCGAGCCGAAAATGGGGATGATTTCCGCGAGCGCGGTGAAAATGGAGAGCAGGAGCGCGTACGGGATGCCGATGATGAGGAGGCCGAGGTAGATGAGGATTCCGACGATGACGGAGAGGAGTATCTGCCCCTGCATCCAGAGCCCGATTTTTTTCTGCGAACGCTTCCAGAGATCCACCGCGTAGTCCTCATACGCGGCCGGCATCACGAGCCGGAGGAAGTCGTCCACGCCCGTCTCCTGGAGCGCGAAATAAAACGAGAGCACGATGACGAGCATAAGCGAGAAGATTCCTCCGAAAAAAGTCGCAAAGAGCTGGATGACACCGCCGGAGGTCGCGGTGAAAGCGGTCTGGAGCGAGAGCAGTGTCTTCAGTATCGACTGCGCCTCCTGCTGGCCGCCGAAGAACCCCGTCGCGTTGGCAAGGCCGGATACCGACGACGGTATGTTCAGGGTATCGAGGTACTGCGGCGCCGCGGAAATGAAGTTCGCGGCATCGGCGATGATCGGCGGGAAGAAGAAGTAGAGGAGTGCGAAAATGGAGCCGAAGACGAGCACGTAGACGAGGAGCGCGGCGAGGAAGCGCGGCACGCGGCGGCGGATGAAGAACGCGACGCTCGGCTCGATGGCCGAGGCGATGACGATGGCGGTCAAAACGAGGAGAGCGAGGTCGCGCAGGAGCCAAAAAACATAGACCCCGACGATGACGAGGAGCGCGGCGAATATGGTGCCTCCCGTGATGGAGACGCGGATGTCCCTATCCATACGGGCATCCTAGCATTCCTGGCCCAAAACAAAAGCGGCGCGTGCTTGAAGTAACGCGCCACTAGAGGGGGCAAATTCTTCGAACTAACGAGTACTCAGCCAATATCCTCCGAAAGGACTCACCACAAACTTGTGAACACGGATTGGCTTTCTGTCGCCCTTAGCGAAAAGGGATAATTGGACACTCAATGAGTCGAAGCTGTCGGGCATGAGGACGCATTCTATCCGGTTGGCAACCTTGAAATCGGACAGAAAATCTTGACCGTCGCCTGACCCCGACTGTTCTGTTGGTGTCATGAACTGACAGATCCGACCGTACGTTCCCGCCGTGAGCCATGACGGCGGTTGATATTGTTCCAGGTAGAAGGCATACCGATTCAGCTCGTGTACCAAGCCAAGGGCGTGGTCAAGCATATGAATCTGTTCCTCAAGCCGGGTAGCCGCTGGGGAATGTCCGTAGCGTTTCTGAAGTGACTTGTCGAGAAAGAACGTGAACTTACTGAACATGCGATTTCTCCTTAAGAGAGGCTCACTTAGGGCCCGTACGACGATGGACGGCACCGTCACCATCTGTATTAAATCACAGGATTAGAAATCTGCAACCGTCTTGTCTCACTTATTATTTATCCACAATTCCCGCGGTAGCGGAAGTTTTTGATAACACGTATTTGATAGGATGTCGGTATGGGTTCCATCGAGAAAGGAGCACGGAAGAAGCGTGTTCGTCGAAATGTACGAACCGCGGCGCTCGTGGCTATCGGCACGGCCGGGTTCATCGCGACGGCGGCTGTTGCGCCCAATATATTCCAATTGCTCGGTAAAACCGGCGCGCTTGCGCGGCTTAAATACCAGACGAAAGGAGTCCTCACACGACTGAAGCTGAAAGGGGAAATAGAATTTGAAGAACGCGATGGGAAGAAGTACGTGCGGCTCACAGAACGCGGCGAGGAAGCGCTTGCTCTCGGACAGCAGAAGATGCTGCTTTCAACCGCTAAGCCGCGGAAATGGGACCGCCGTTACCGGCTCGTCATGTTCGACGTTCCTGAAAAACGCAAGAAAGCTCGCGATCGGCTACGCTCTCAGATGCAAGGGGCTGGCTTTCTTCGGGTTCAGGACAGCGCATGGGTCCATCCGTATGACTGCGAAGAATTCGTGGCGCTTCTCAAGGCGGATCTGCGTATTGGAAAAGATGTGCTTTACGCCGTAGTAGAGGAAATTGAGAATGACGGCTGGATACGCAAACACTTCGGTCTTCCACTCAAATAATCCTACTCCCGATTCCATCGTCAAGTATCCATAATTATCGCTATAGCGGATTTTATAGATAGTCGGTTTATAGATGTACGTTAGTATCGGGTTGTTGACACCTTAGGTGCCAGCGAATGCTCATTGAAAGCGCGAAAGGCGCGGTACGATTTTGGTGTTCAGACCATTAATCG
>JAKAJJ010000030.1 GCA_021813835.1 bacterium
AAAAGGTACGCGAGCTGGGTTCAAACCGTCGTGAGACAGGTTGGTCTCCTATCTACTACAGGCGTTGATTCTTGAGGAGGGTCGTCCCTAGTAAGAAATTGCTACTTCAGAGAGAGATCTCTGATGACAACATGGCTTATAACGGTGAAGCCTACGGTGCTTCTGGTTTTAGGGTTTGCTATCCGACGGTCCAGTGGATAACGAATTCGCTTGAGGACCAGAATGCTACTATGGTAATACCGTGGGAAGTCGATCAAGCATCACCGATACAGAACGTGCGTACATCGCGGGCTTCTTGGACGGAGACGGAAGTCTCATGTTCCAGTTGAAGAAGCGCGCAGACTCGACCAAGGGAGTACGCTTCATGGCGACGATATGTCTCTACCAAGACAGTCGGCATGATGCGCCGCTCTCGTGGATTCGAGAGCGACTCAGGTGCGGCTACGTTTCCAGACGGAACGACGGCATGACAGAATTGCGTATCAACGGTTTTTCGCAAGTGCGAGAAACGCTTGAGGCGCTTCAGCCATACTTTCGTTTCAAGAAGAAACAAGCGAAACTGCTCATTCAGGCATGCACATTGCTTGAAGAAAAGACGCTCCGCGCCATGAAGTCGAACGATATACGCAAGATTGTCGACTTGCTTCTGCTCATACAGAACGAAAACTATATGAGCAAGAAGCGGAAGACGAAAGAAGAACTGTATCAGGTGCTTGGTTTGACCCCGTAACGACTTGCGTTGAAAGACACGCGGACTCATAGGTTGATGAATCATTCCGTAGAGAATGACAGCTCCTATGGGTAAGATGCCATCATCCTAACTTCGCACAAGCGGAGAAGGATGAAGATATAGTCTGCGCTCCTAGAAATAGGGGAAGAATCCTAAACCAGCATTGCTGGTCGGATGAAAGCGACGAGAGGACCGGGATGAACTGACCTCTGGTCTACCAGTTGTCCTGCCAAGGGCACCGCTGGGTAGCTATGTCGGGTTGCGATAACCGCTGAAAGCATATAAGCGGGAAGCGTGCTCCAAGATGAGGAATCGGTATGAGGCCCCTCGGAGATGACGAGGTTGATAGGTCTCAGGTGGACGTCCCGTGAGGGATTGAGCCGAGAGATACTAATACGCCCAATCTCCCGTGCGGAATTCTGAAGAGCACAATCGTTTGCATTGCCTTTTGCGTATTCGTTCTACCGGACACCTCGAGTGTTCGGTTCTGGTGGCTCGGCGGCGGGGTCATACCCGATCCCATTCCGAACTCGGCAGTCAAGCCCGCTTGCGGCGATGATACTCACCGTACCAGGTGGGGAGAGTAGCTAGCCGCCAGAACCGAATACTTGAGTCCAGTGTGGGTGTAGTTCAACCGGCCAGAACACCTGGTTACCGCCAGGAGACGACGGGTTCGAGTCCCGCCACCCCGACCTTGTCACCCGGCGCCGCGCGCCCCTTTCCCCATTCCCCGCGCGGCGTCTTTTGCTACCCCGCGGCGGGCAGCGGTATACTGCTGTAATGTCATGGGCGGCGGAGCGGCGGCTTTTCATCCTCCTCATCCTCGGCGCGGCCGCGGCCGCAGTCGTCGCCGTCATATCCATCGCGACATTCTATAGGGCGCCCTCCTGCACCGATGGCGTGAAGAATCAGGGGGAATCCGGCGTCGACTGCGGCGGCCCCTGCCCGTATCTCTGCACGGCGGCGGAACAGCCGCCGACGGTCCTCTTCACGCAAGCGCTCGACAACGGCGCCGGGCGCACCGACATCGTCGCGTCGGTCGAAAACAAGAATCCCGCAGCCGCCGCGCAGGCGGTGCCGTACTCGATCGCGCTCTACGGCGCCGACCACGCGCTCCTCCGGGAGGTGACCGGCACGCTCGATTTGCCGCCGGGCGCGACGGTTCCGGTCTTCGTGCCCGGCGTCGCGGCGGGGAAGCAGACCGTCGCGAGCGCGTTCCTTACCATCGCGCCGGACGCGCCGCGCTGGTATGCCCTTGCGGCGGATCCGCGCGTCGTGCCGCGGGTTTCGGGCGTCGCGGTCGGCGGCGCGGCGGACGCGCCGCGCATCACAGCGACGCTCGAAAATCCGAGCGTCGCGGCGCTCGCGAACGTGAGCGCCGTCGCGTTCGTGCACGGCGCGGGCGGGAACGTCATCGCCGCGTCCGCGACCGTCGTACCGAGCATTCCGGCGGAAGGAGCGGCGACCGCGACCTTCACCTGGAACGGCGCGTTCGGGAGCGTGCCGCTGTCGATAGAAGTGATTCCCGTCATAGCGCTCCCGCCGTATCCGTAAGATGCCCCGTACGCTTCCCGAGCGCCCGCGCCTCTTCTTCGCCGACTGGACGCTTTTCATACCCGCACTCGTCCTGGCGCTCCTCGGCATCCTCACGATGAGCACGTTCGGCCAGGGCGCGTCTCTGGCGCCGCGGCAGGTCCTGTGGCTCGCGCTCGCGTCCCTCGTCTATTTCGGCCTCTCGACGATCGACGTGCGTTTCATCCGGCGGACGGCGGTCGTGATGGCGCTCTACGCGCTCTCGCTCGTCCTCCTCGCTCTCCTCCTCCTCGTCGCCCATCCGGTGCTCGGCGCGCGCGCCTGGTTCTCGCTCGGTCCCGTGTCGTTCCAGCCGGCGGACCTCGCGAAGCTCGCGCTCATCGCGCTCCTCGCCAAATACCTTTCGCGGCGCCATATCGAGATCGGCGACGTCCGGCACATCCTCGTTTCGGGCGCCTACGCCCTTGCCGTCGTCCTGCTCGTCGTCGTCGAGCCGGATCTGGGGAACGCCATCATCTTCGGCACGCTGTGGCTCGGAATGATGCTCGTCTCGGGCATCTCGAAAAAGCACCTCGCCGCCATCGGGCTCCTCGCGCTCGTCGTGGCGGCCGCCCTGTGGTTCGGCGGACTGAAACCCTACCAGCGCGCGCGCATCGTCTCCTTCGTCAATCCCGCGAGCGACATCCGCGGCGCCGGCTACAACGCGTACCAGGCGAAGATCGCCGTCGGAAGCGGCGAGCTCTTCGGCAAAGGCATCGGCTACGGCACGCAGTCGAAGCTCCGCTTCCTGCCGGAATACCAGACCGATTTCATTTTCGCCGCGTTCGCGGAGGAGTGGGGGTTCGTCGGCGTCGTCCTCCTTCTCGCCGTATACGCGCTCCTGTTCGCGCGGCTCGCGCAGATCGCGCGCGCGGCGACGACCAATTTCGACGCGTTCTTCACGCTCGGGGTGCTCATCCTCTTCGCCGCCCACGTCGCCATCCACGCCGGCATCAGCGTGGGTCTTCTCCCGGTTACCGGCACGACGATCCCGTTTATGAGTTCGGGCGGCTCGCACCTCGTGCTCGAGTTCGGGGCGCTCGGCATCATCACCTCGCTCGCGCGCCACAGCCGCGCCGCGCGCGACGTGAGCGGAAACGAGTACTTCGGCGGCTAGCGGCGCGCGCGGTAGCAGGCGAGCGTTTCCGCGACCATCGCTTCTTTCGTGAAGGCGCTCCGCACGCGCGCATGAAGCCGCGCGCCGCACTCCGCGGCGCGCCGGGGGTCGCGCATAAGCGACTCCATCGCCCGGGCGAGCGCGCCCGGATCCTCCGCGGGAACGAGGAGCCCCTGGCTTTCGTCCGTGATGATCTCGGGGATGCCGCCGACCCGCGCCGCCACGACCGGCAGCGAAGCGCATCCGGCTTCGAGGATGGCGTACCCGAGCGCTTCCGAGCGCGGTGCGTGCACGAAGAGGTCGAACGCGTTCAGCAGGGACGGCGCGTCTTTCCTGAAACCGGCGAGGAAGACGCGATCCCGCATCCGGGTTTCGCGGATAATTTTTTCGAGGCGTTCCCGTTCGGATCCTTCGCCGATGACGACGAGGAGGGCGTCCGGATGCGCGCGGGCGAGCGACGCGAACGCGCGCACGGCATCGCCGACGCGTTTCGTCGGATTGAGTTCGGAGATCATGCCGATCCAGAAGCGGCCGACCCCGCGCGGCGCGAGCGCCGCGCGGGCCTCCGCGCGCGGCAGGAGCGCGCCGCACGCGATGCCGTTACGGATGACGACGGTCCTGCGGCGCGCCCCGGGCATCCACGCGATATCGCGCCGCACGGCGGCGCTCACGCAAATAGTCGTGTGCGACAAAAGGACGCTGAGCCAGCTGAAGAGCCGGATGCCCGCGCGCGCGGGCCAGGGCCGCGGCGCGTTGAATTCCCAGCCGTGCGCGGTGAAGACGATGCGCGGGACGCGGACGAGGCGGGCGGCGAGCGCCGCGAGCCCGCCCGCTTTCGCGCTGTTCCCGTGCACGACGTCCGGCCGCTCCCCGCGCATAAGCGCGATGAGCGGGAAGAGCGCGCCGAAGGAGAAGAGGTCGGTGAGGAAGGCGCGCCGGGGAGAAAGCGCGGGGAGCGGCACCACGCGGATGCCCGCGCGCGCGAGCTCTTCGGCAAGGATGCCGCCGCCGCCCGCCGCGACCGCGACTTCGTTCCCGGCATCCCGCGCCGCGACGGCGATGTCGCGGACGTACCGCTGGGCGCCCCCGAAGTTGCTTTTGGTGATGACGTAGAGGATGCGTGCCATAAGGGGAGATAACCTGGAGTTGCCGGGGGAGGTTAGGTAGTATATAAGCGTATCACGATGATTATCGGCGGCAGAAGGGCCTCCTTTCTCCTTTTCGTGGGCGATATCGCGGCATTTGCCCTATCGCTCTACCTGACCTTATGGGTGCGCTACGGGGACGCGCCGACGGCCGCCGCGCTCGCGCCGTACGTCCTTCCGTTCTCGTTCCTCTTCGCGCTGTGGATACTCGTTTTTTACAGCGCGGGACTCTACAGCAAGCGCCTCGCGCTTTTCCCGAGCCGCCTGCCGGACGCGCTCCTGTATACCCAGCTCGCGAACATCGTCTTTGCCGCGCTCTTTTTCTTCCTGGTGCCGACGTTCGGCATCGCGCCGAAGACCATCCTCCTTTTGTATTTCCTCGTCTCGCTCGCGGTCATCTACCTCTGGCGGCTCACGCTCTACCCGCGGCTCTCCCTTCCGCGGACGCGCGAATGCGCGGCGCTCATCGCCGAGGGTCCCGAGGCGGACGAGCTCTACGCCGAAGTGAACGGCAATCCGCGCTACGGCGTCCGCTTCTGCGCGCGCCTTGCGGGCGGCACGCTCGAGAGCGGAGCGGCGCTCCGGCGCGAACTCGAACGCGCATCGGCATCCATCCTCGTCGCGGACATCGCCCATAGAGATGCCGAGCGCATCCTGCCCCTCGTATACGCCCTCGCGCGCGCCGACGGGCGGTACCCGTTCGTTCCGTTCGAGGACATGTACGAAGAGGTATTCGACCGCATTCCGCTCTCCCAGCTCGGCCACGCGTGGTTCCTCGCGAACGTGGCGCCGGAAACCCCGCTCGTCTACGCGGTCGTAAAGCGAGCGATCGACGTCGTCGGCGGGCTCGTGATGGGTCTCGTGACGCTCGCCGCCGCGCCGTTCATCGCCGCCGCGAACGCGCTCGAGGGCCCGGGCCCGCTCTTCATAACGCAGGACCGCATCGGCAAGAACGGGACGCGTATGACGTCCTGCAAGTTCCGCAGCATGCGGGAAAACCTCTCCGCGTCCGGCGAATGGGTGAATGAGGGGCAAAATCGCGTCACGAAGGTCGGCGCGTTCCTGCGCAAGACCTCGCTCGACGAGTTCCCGCAGTGCGTGAACGTTCTCAAAGGGGAGCTTTCGCTCGTGGGGCCGAGAAACGATATCCGCGGACTCGCCAAGCGCCTGCGGGAGGCGCTCCCCTACTACGAAGCGCGCTATCTCGTCGTGCCGGGCATTACCGGCTGGGCGCAGATAAACCAGCAGTACGAGCCGGGAAACGCGAGCCCGCAGTCGATCGAAGAAACCAAGACGCGCCTCGCGTACGATTTTTACTACCTGAAGCACCGTTCGCTCGGGCTCGACCTCATCATCGCGCTCAAGACCGTGAAGCGTATGTTCTTCCGCGTGAGTTCCTGATACTGTTTTCCGTATGAAGCACACCGTTCTTATCACCGGCGCGGCGGGCTATGTCGGCACGATGCTCGCCGCGCGCTTCGCGAAGCGCGACGACGTGGAGCGGGTGATCGGCATCGACAAGGAGCCCGTTCCCGACCTCATCCGGAGCGAACCGAAGCTCGTCTACCTCACGACGAACACCGCGGACGATTGGGAAGGGAAGGCGCGCGCCTTCCGCCCGGATATCGTCATCCACGCGGCGTGGCAAATACGGGAACTCTACGGCGCGCAGGACCTGGAATGGCAGTGGAACGTGGGCGGGTCGGACAAGGTGTTCGATTTCGCGTTCGGCGAAGCGTCGATCGCGCGTCTCATTTATTTCTCGACGGTCGCCTCGTACGGCGCCTATCCGGACAACTCGATCGCCCACCGCTACGCCGAGGATGAGCCGTTCCGCAAGACCGACTACCTCTATGCGGAGGAGAAGCGCATCGTCGAGGAGCACCTGCGCGCGAAGTACGGCGGGAGCGACAAGCGGGTAATGGTCGCGGTCCTGCGGCCCGCCGCCATCACCGGTCCGCGCGGGCGTTTTATGCGCATCCGCTTCGGCCTCCAGTCCGCGCTCGCGGGCCAGCTCACGGATTCGCTCGCGTATCGGCTCGTGTCCGCGCTCGTGTCGTTCGTGCCGGTGACGCCCTCGTGGCTGCGGCAGTTCGTTCATGAGGACGACGTCGTGAATATCGCCGAGCGCCTTTCGTTCGGCGAGCCGCTTCGGACCGGCTACGAGGCGTTCAATCTCTGCCCGCCGGGCTCCGTCGTGCGCGGCGCCGATATGGCCAGGGCGGTGGGGAAGCGAACGCTCCCCGTCGCCCCCTGGATGGTGCGTCTCGCGTTCTTCGTGTTCTGGCACGCGACGCGCGGGAAAATCCCGACCGGCCGCGGCGCGTGGAAAAGCTATTCGTACCCCATCGCCGTCGACGGTGCGAAGGTAATCCGCGTTCTCGGATATGAATACCGGCACCGGGGTCCCGACGCGTTCCAGTACACGGACGGCGAATACGAATCGTATGTTCCGGAA
>JAKAJJ010000031.1 GCA_021813835.1 bacterium
CGCCGGAGGAGCTCGCGGCCGTGGTGCGCCGCCTCAACGACCGACCGCGCAAACGGCTTGGATTCAAGAGTCCGCGGCAGATATTCTCGTCGCGCTGAGTGTTGCAATTAGAGTGCTAATTCAGTGGCCGCCCTTACTGGATCCCTTACTGGATGATGACGAATGTGTTCTTCAGTCCGTACTTCCTGACGAGATCATAGAACGCGCGGGCGTGTGCGACCGACATCCGCACGCAGCCGTGGGAGGCCGCTCGCCCGAGAAGCCGCGCTTCTCCTCCTTCGATGCCGTGGAGCGCCCGGCCGCCGTCGTAGAAGACGGAGAACGGCATCGGCGCGTCGTCGTAGATTTTCGAGCGGTGGTCGGCATCCATCCACGTCGCGCGGTATGTTCCGGAGGGCGTCCGGTACGGCGCCCGCGCCGTCGAAACCGGCCAGGGGCCGTGAAGCTCGGCGTGGTTGGCATAGACCAGCACCGTCTGCGCATCCCGGTCGACGACAGCGACAAGCTCTGCCGCCCGAACGGCTTTGCATCCGAGAAGGAAACACGCCACAACGAGTATGCAGAGTATGCACGAACTTCTCTTAAGCATTCGAACCTCCCGAGCGGGTTAATTCCCGGGCGCGATGCTAGCACAAGCGCGGCGGAACGCAAACCGCTCGCGGGCGCGGCTACGGGAGGAACCGGAAGCTCCGCGCCACTTCGTCGAGAGCGTTTTGCACCTTCGCCTCGTCGAATTCCTTCACTGCGCCCGCGGGATAGTTCTCGAATGCGCCGTAGTGGATGGTGTATTCGACCGCGTAGCACTGGTTGTCGCGCACGGTGCGGTAGCTCGTCGTGTCGTAGCGGTTGTCGGCGGCGGCGCCCGAAAACTGGAGTTCCGTAAAGGGCGTGCCGCCGAGCACGACCGGCGTCGCCGTGCTCTGGTTGCCCGCGAGATTCATAAGGCATGCGGCAACCGCCGCGGGATCGGCGCTCGTGCCGACGGTGAACCATGCATCGACGAAATTCGTGCCGGGTTCGAAGTCCTTCGGCACATCGATCTTCGCGAGCACCATTCCGGCCGTCGTCGCGGGCGCGGACCAGCCGGGACCGTAGCCCGGCCCGACGCGGTGATGAGAGCGAGAATACCAAATATGACCTCAAAAATTACTGACCATTTTGCCCGGTTGTTCGACATTGCTGCCGGTCAGGGACTCGAACCCCAATTAACGGCTCCAGAGGCCGCTGTCCTACCATTAGACGAACCGGCAATACGGGACACCATATCATTGCCGGTCGTCTTTTGGGAGGACTGATACTACTAGCAAGTGAGCCGAGTCAAATACGATCGTCTTCTTTCGTATTTGCGAGGCGAACGCTGCTAGAAAGCCCGGAGGGCTTGCCATTAGACGAACCGGCAATGCTCCGAGAGTAGCGGAAAAGCAGCGTTTATTCAACCGCGCGCCGGCGCCCGCGCGGCGGCGCGCTATGATTGTCCTATGATCCGCAGCGTCAGCCACCGCGAGACGCGCGCCTGGCACCGCGCGCATCGCCGCCGCTCGCGCCGCGCGTGGGCGATTATGGCCGCTGTCGTGCTCCTCACGACGCTTCTCGTCGCCCTCGGCTACTTCTCCCAGGTCGGCTGGCTCGCGCTCGGCGACGCGCTCCTGCGCACCACCTACCGCCTCGCTCTCTCGTACGGTCTTGCGCTCTTTCTCGGCGTCTTCATCGCCCTCCTGGTCGGCTGGAGCCCGTTCGCCGACGCGCTCTTCCCCGTTTTCGACATCCTCCAGAACATCCCCTCCTTCGCGCTTATCCCCCTCTTCATCTATTTCCTCGGCTACACCGACCAGATGATCATCCTCTTCGCGGTTTCTTCCATCGTCTGGCCCATCCTCTTCGCGATCCTCACCGCCATCAAAAACGCGCATAAGGATTTGAACGACGCCGCGACCGTCTACGGCGCGACGGGCTTCGCGCGCGTCTTCCACTACCTCCTGCCCCTCTCCTATCCCGCCATTCTCACGGGCTCCATCGTCGGCATCGCGATGGGCTGGGAATCGGTCATCGGCGCGGAAATCATCGCCGGAACATCGGGCTTCGGCGCGTTCATCAAGAGCGCGGGCGAAAGCGGCGTGACGCCGGCGACGATCGCCGGGACGTTCGGCATCCTCGCGATCGTCTTCGTCGTGAACCGCCTCATCTGGGCGCCGCTCATCGCCGGAAGCGGCAAAAGATATGCCGAATAGTATGCAAAATGACCCGCACGCCATGGCGCTCGTCCTTTCGCGCGTATCCGCGCGCTTCCTCGATGAGGAGGAAAGGGAGCTATACGTTCTGGAAGACATTTCCCTGTCCGTCTCCGCGGGCTCCTTCGTCTCCGTCACGGGCCCTTCGGGCGCCGGAAAGTCGACGCTGATGCGCGTCGTCCTCGGCCTTATGCCGCACGAGAGCGGCACCATCGTGCGGAACTTCTCCCGCCCGGCGATGGTGTTCCAGAATTACGCGCTCTTCCCGTGGCTCACCGCGCTCGAGAACGCCGCCTTCGGCCTGCAGATGGCGGGAATGCCGAAAAAGGAGCGCGAGCGCCTGGCGCTCGCGAAATTGAAGGAAACCGGCCTCGCCGGATTCGAAGGGTACTACCCCGGCATGCTCTCGGGAGGCCAGCGCCAGCGCGTCGGCCTCGCGCGGGCGCTCGCTATTTCTCCCGACCTCCTCATCCTCGACGAGCCCTTTTCGAACCTCGACACGATCACCGCCGAGGCGCTCAAGGCCGACCTCATGAAGATCTGGCGCTCCTACGGCATCACCGTCCTGATGGTGAACCACCTCATCCCGGACGCCGTCGAGCTGTCCGACCAGATCATCGTGATGGGCGCGCGCCCGGGGCGCGTGGTAAAGACGCTTTCCGTCGGCCTCGTCCGTCCGCGCGACGCCCGCGGTTCCCCGTTTTTCAAAGAAGTGGACCTCCTCACCGAAGCCATCCGCGCGGTGTCCTGAGTATGATGCGCGCGAAAAGGCCGGTCATCTTCACCATCGGCCACTCGACGCGGACTTTCCCCGAGTTCGCGGAACTTCTCGCGGCGTACGGCGTCGCAACGCTCGTCGACGTGCGGAGCGTGCCGCGCTCGCGGCATACGCCCCAGTTCAATGCGGCGCCGCTCGCGCGGTCGCTTGAAAAGCGCGGCATCCGCTACGCGCACCTCGCGGGACTCGGCGGCCTGCGCCATGCGAAGAAGGGCTCGGGAAACGCGGGGTGGCGGAACGCGTCCTTCCGCGGTTATGCCGACCATATGGCTACGCCGGAATTCGCGCGCGGTCTTGAAACTCTGGTCGCAATCGCGAGAGAACGCACGACCGCCATTATGTGCGCCGAGGCGGTGCCGTGGCGCTGCCACCGCTCGCTCATCGCCGATGCGCTTATCAAGAAAGGATGGCTCGTGCGGGACATTATGAGCCGGACGAGCGCGCCGCCGCGCGCGCCGACGCCGTTCCTGCGGGTGAAGAACGGCGTGCTTACCTATCCGGCGCCGGCGAGCGCGCGGCTTACTTCCGTTTCCGGCGGCGCAGGGCGGCGGCGCGGACGAATTCGGTAAAGAGGGGGTGCGGGGAAAGCGGGCGCGCCTGGAGCTCCGGGTGGAACTGCGTGCCGAGCATAAAAGGGTGCGCGGAGCGCGGCAGTTCCGCGATCTCCATCAGGATTCCGTCGGGCGACATACCCGAGAAGACGAGGCCGGCGTCCTCGAGCTGCTTCACGTACGCAGGATTGATCTCGTAGCGGTGGCGGTGGCGCTCTTCGACGAGCTCTTTCTTGTACGCGGCGCGGGCGAGCGTGCCCTTCTTGAGGTATGCGGGATACGCGCCGAGGCGCATCGTACCGCCGTACTTGTTGTCGGCAAGATGCTTTTTCTGCTCGAGCATCAGGTCGACGACGGGATGCTCCGCGCTCTTCTTGATCTCGGTCGTGTGCGCGTCCGCGAGACCGAGGACGTTGCGGGCATACTCGATGACGAGGAGCTGCATACCGTAACAGAGGCCGAAATACGGGATTTTCTTCTCGCGCGCGAAGCGTATCGCTTTGAGCTTCCCTTCGATGCCGCTCTCGCCGAAGCCGCCCGGGACGATGATGCCGTCGAACTTCCCGAGGAGCGCGGCCGGCTTCCCTCTCTCGAAGTCCTTCGCGTTGACCCAGGTGATGCGCGGCCGGCGCTTCAGTTTCGCCGCCGAGAACTTGATGGCCTCGATGACGGAGAGGTACGCGTCCGAGAGCACGAAGTCGCCCGTATCGAAATACTTGCCCACGATGGCGATAGCCACCTCCGGCGCTTTCTCGTTCCCCGCGGCGAGAACGAACCGCCGCCACGCGGAAAGCGATGCGCGGCGCTTCTCGGAGAGGTTCAGGGCGTCGAGGAGCGCGTCGCCGAGTTTGTCTTCCTCGAAATTGAGCGGCGCTTCGTAGATGCTCGTGATGTCCGGCGCGCTGATGACGCGGTCCTTGCGGACGTTGCACCAGACGGCGAGCTTCTCCTTGCGCTTCTCGTCCACGTGCTCCTTCGAGCGCGCGATGATGAAGTCCGGCTGGACGCCGTAGGAGTTCAGGTCGCGCACCGCCGTCTGCGTCGGCTTCGTCTTCATCTCGCCGAGGGTCCCGGGCGTCGGCAGGTACGACACCATCACGAAGAGAACGTCGTTCGGGTGCTCCATCTTGAGGACGCGCGCCGCTTCGATGAAAAGCGCGTTCTGGAAGTCGCCGATGGTGCCGCCGATCTCGATGACCGAGACGCGGCTGCCGTTGTAGGCGGCGGCCGCTTCGATGCGCCGGAGGATCTCGTCGCGGACATGGGGGATGGCTTCGACGCACTTGCCGCCGTACTCGAGCGCGCGCTCGCGCGCGATGACCGACTGGTACACCATCCCGCTCGTCATATAGTCGTCGGGCGTCAGATCGCGGCCGAGGAAGCGCTCGTAGTTGCCCATATCCTGGTCGGTCTCGAGCCCGCTTCGCAGGACGAACACTTCGCCGTGCTCGGTCGGATTCATCGTGCCGGCGTCGACGTTCAGATACGGGTCGACCTTCACGAGATTCACCGGGTAGCCCTTCTGCTGGAGGAGCAGGCCGATGGAGCTCGTGACGACGCCCTTGCCGACGCCCGACATCACCCCGCCGAGGACGAATATGTATTTGTGGCCGTCGCGAGCCATACGCCCCTACACCTTCAGGTACTTACGGATAGCGAGCACGGAAGCGACCGCGCCGAGCACGATGCCCGCGCCGACGAGGAGGAGGGAGATGACGAAAAAGTGGCTGCCGTAGTACGCCGCGAGGTCGAATCCGCCGAGCCAGGCGGCGGTCTTCGCGCTCGCATACCACGTGGCGGGCCAGAGGAGGAGCAGGACGAGCGCCGCGGCGATGACGCCCGTGATGACGCCCGTCACGATGAACGGCCCCTGGATGTACGCGTTGCTCGCGCCGACGAGCCGCATCACGCCGATCTCGTCCTTGGCGGTGTAAATGGCGAGGCGGATGGTCGCGAACGCGATGAGGATGGAGGCGATGGCGAACAGGGCGACGATCGCGATGCCGATGCCGCGCGTCGCCGTGATGGCGAGCGAGAGCCGATCGATGGCGTCCTTGTTCTGCGCGTAGTTGATGCGGTCGATGATGGACGTGCCGCCCGCCGAGAGAGCGGGCGAGGCCTGGAGGAAATTGACGATGCTCTCGTACTGCGACGGGTCTTTCGCCCGCACTTCGAGCGACGCGTCGAGCGGGTTCCCGCCGAGCTCGTCGAGCGCCTGGAGGGTGAGCTGGTCGCTCGCGTGGCGCGCGCGGAAAGCGGCGAGCGCCTCGTCGGCCGAGGTGTAGGTGACGCTCGCCACCTGCGGCAGCTTCTCGATCTGGCTTTTCACCGAGAGTATGTCCTGCTCGCTCGCGGTCGTGACGAAGTAGACGGAAACGTCCACTTTGTCCTTTATCGCGTTCAGCGTGAAGGAAAGGAGCGCGGAAAGGAAGACGAGGGAGCCGATGATGGCGAGCGTCACCGTCATAATGAGCACGGTGGCCGCGGTGACCGCGCCGCCCCGCACGAAATTCTTCCCGCCGCTCCCCAGCACCCGCCGAATGGTCATCCATCGCATACGCGCATTCTACAGGACGTACTTCCCTCCGACGTCGTCGCGCACCACCCGCCCGCGGTCGATGGTCACCACGCGCTTCCCCACGGCGTCGACCACGCCCTTGTTGTGCGTGGTGATGATGACGGTCGTCCCGAGCTCGTTGATTTTCTTGAAAATCTCCACGACTTCGTAGGCATTGATGGGGTCGAGGTTCCCCGTCGGCTCGTCGGCGACGATGAGGTCCGGCTGGTTGATGATGGCGCGGCCGATGGCGATGCGCTGCTTCTCGCCGCCCGAGAGCTGATCCGGGAAATGGCTCGCCTTGTCGGCGAGATTCACGAGTTCGAGGATATACGGCACGTCCGAAGCGATCTCGTCGTCGGTGCGGCCCGCGGCTTCCATCGCGAACGCGATGTTCTCGTACGCCGTCTTGTTCGGGATGAGGCGGAAGTCCTGGAAGACCGTGCCGATCTTGCGGCGGTAGTGGTGGAGCGCGGAGCTCGGCAGGTCGTTCACGTCGATCGATTCGAAAAAAACGGAGCCCTCGGTGGGGCGTTCTTCCGCGAGGAGGAGCTTGAGGAGGGTTGTTTTGCCGGCGCCCGAGTGGCCGACGATGGAGACGAATTCCTTGGGGGCCACCGAGAGCGTCACGCCCTCGACTGCCGCCGCGTCCCCGTACCGCTTCGTCACCTTGTCGAAATAAATCACCGGCTCATTGTACCCCACCTGTTCCGGCGGGCAAAGCAAATGTACGAGTCCAGTACTTTTGGCACTCCCCGACGGTTAATGTCGACACAATATAGCGCAGAGGCGACACCATGCCCAGCGATTCGTGGGGCCGCCTCGTGTTGTAC
>JAKAJJ010000032.1 GCA_021813835.1 bacterium
TCCGCGATGCACTGGCCGGCGCACCCGAACCGCTCAAAGCGTTCCTCGACCGCGAGGTGCCGGGGCACGAGGGAACCGCCCGCCGGGCCGTCGCGGAAGAAGTGCAGCGCTTTAAATCATTCCAAGCCCCGTAGTATACTTAGACCCCGTATGAAACCAACCCCAACCGGTATCGCCGTCGCGCTCGCGCTCGTCGTGGTCGCGATATTCTTTTTATTCCCGGGCCTTTCGCCCTTCGGTTCCCTTCCGCCGCCGACGGGGCCCGCCGAGTCCGCCACTACCAGCGACCAAACCGCCGCTATGCCTACCGATTCAAACGCCCAGCTCCAGGTTACCGATGAAGTCGTCGGTACGGGTCCCGTTGCCGCGCCGGGCGACACCGTTACGGTGGACTACGTCGGTTCGCTTACGAACGGCACCGTCTTCGACGCGTCCGCCAACCACGGGAGTTCGGGCTTCACCTTCACGCTCGGCGCCGGGCAGGTCATCCGGGGCTGGGACGAAGGCATCGCCGGTATGAAAGTCGGCGGGAAGCGCAGGCTCGTCATCCCGCCATCTTTGGCCTACGGCGACCAAGCCATCGGCAACGTGATTCCCGCGAACTCGGCGCTCGTATTCGAAGTGGATCTCCTCTCCGTCAAAAAAGCGGGGCAGTAGAGAAGGGGAAGGAAGCAAAAGAAAAGGGCGCGGACTGCAAGTCCGCGCCCTTGGCGCTGGCGTCTCCCTAGTACGGGCTTTTCTGGAGTACGTGCACACCGTAGTGCGGGAAGAGGTCGAACACCTCTCGCCCGCAATTCTCGTACGTGTACGTCTGGCCGCCGATGGTGACCACTCCGTTCGCCGCGCCGGCGAATCCGCTTGCCGCCGCGCCGTAACGGCCGTATTGCACAGGGTCGGCGCCCGCGAAAGCGCGCGCGCCCAGATTTAGCCCGATATACCCCGCCGTGGCATACACGGCGCCGTTCGCGATCACCGCAACCAAGTTGCTCGGCCGCACGACACCGACGTACAGCCGGCAGGCCTTCTCGACTGCGGCGACCGCCGCGCGCTGCTTGTCGGTCGGCTCTCCCCTGACGATGTA
Organism: bacterium; assembly: GCA_021813835.1. GTDB lineage: Bacteria > Patescibacteriota > Minisyncoccia > Phycocordibacterales > Phycocordibacteraceae > C7867-001. The sequence goes on from JAKAJJ010000032.1 coordinate 1,082, forward strand.
GTTTATCTTCATTCCGTCTCGGGAGAGGAAAAAATCCGGAACGGATTGCTCGTGGGCAATTATCGTGGCCCGCTCCCCGTCCGGCATTGTAACGGCTATGTCCTTTTCAGGACCCATCGCGGCGCAGGCCCCGAGAGAAAGGGCCGCGAGTGCGGCAAGCCCCATACGTATAATTTTCACAAAGACCTCCGTGGTGTAGGTCGGCCTGGAATTAGGCCGAAAAACCTTCGGTCTAAAATACTAAACGTATTTTGACGATTGTCAAATGAGAGCGGATGCCCTATGGTGGAGGAAATGAGCGCGATTTCTTTCGTGGTAGAGAAGCGCGCGGGCGGCTCCGCCGCCCGCGCGGGTTCGCTCATGACGCCGCACGGCATCATCCGTACGCCGGCGTTCACGCCGGTCGGCACGAAGGCGAACGTGAAGGGAATCCTTCCCGAACAATTGCGCGCGCTCGGCGCCGCGGCGGTGCTCGCGAACACCTACCACCTCTACCTCCAGCCGGGCGAAGGCATGGTGCAGCGGGCGGGCGGGCTCGGGAAATTTATGGCGTGGGACGGACCGACGATGACGGACTCGGGCGGCTTCCAGGTGTTCTCGCTCGGCGCGGCTTTCGGCAAGACCATCTCCAAGTTCACGAAAGGCGAAGTGACGGAGAAGGAAGACCAGCTCGCCGTCTACGACGAGGAGGTGGCGAGCCAGCACGGACAGCTCGCCGTCATCGACGAGGAGGGCGTCACTTTCACCTCGCACGTGGACGGCTCCTTGCACCGCTTCACGCCCGAGCGCTCGGTGGAGATCCAGCACGCGCTCGGCGCCGATATCTTCTTCGCCTTCGACGAGTGCACGTCGCCCGCCGCGCCGTACGAGTACCAGCGCGAGGCGATGGAGCGCACGCATCGCTGGGCGGCCCGTTCGCTCAAAGCGCATCGGCAGAGTATCGACGCGCGCAAGAGCCAGGCGATCTTCGGCATCGTGCAGGGCGGCCGCTATGAGAACCTGCGCAGGGAATCCGCGCGCGAGATCGCCTCGCTCGGCTTCGACGGCATCGGCATCGGCGGCTCTTTCAGCAAGGAAGATATGGCGGGAGCGCTCCAGGCGGCCGTTTCCGAACTCCCGGAAGAACTTCCGAAGCATTTCCTCGGCATCGGCGAGCCGGGCGACATCCTCGAGGGCATCGCGAACGGAATGGATCTCTTCGACTGCGTCGCGCCCACCCGCATCGGCCGCCACGGCTCCGTTTACACGCGGCACGGCATCATCCATCTCCGGAACGGCCGATATCGCGACGATTTCACCCCGCTCGACCCCGAAAATAGGGACTTCGTAAGTCCCTACATCACGCGCGCGTATGTCTCGCACCTCGTGCGAGCGGGGGAGATGACCGGATCCATCATCTGCTCGATGCACAACATCGGCTTCATCCTGGAGCTTGTCGCCGGCGCGCGCGAGGCGATTCTCAATGGACGCTTTGACGAATATCGTGCAGACTTCCTTCGTGGTTACCACTCCTAAACAGACGTTCGCGCTCCATACGCCATTCCCGCCCGCCGGCGACCCCGGTACCGGAACCTCGCGGACTCGGTTCGCTACGGGGCGGGAAGCGGTACACCGACTCGCTTATGAGTAAGGACGTTTTTGCGCTACGTGCGCCCTATCCTCCGGCGGGAGACCAGCCGGCAGCAATTTCGGAACTCGCGGAGGGACTCGCGCGAGGAATGCGGCACCAAACGCTCCTCGGCGTGACCGGAAGCGGAAAGACCTTCACGATGGCGAACGTCATCGCCAAGTACGGCAAGCCGGCGCTCGTGCTCGCGCACAACAAGACGCTCGCGGCCCAGCTCGCGCAGGAGTACCGCGAATTCTTTCCGGAGAACGCCGTGCACTACTTCGTCTCGTACTACGACTACTACCAGCCGGAGGCGTACATCGCGCAGTCGGACACCTACATCGAGAAGGAGGCGATGATAAACGCCGAGATCGATCGCCTGCGCCATGCGGCCACGCAAGCGCTCCTCACGCGCCGCGACGTCATCATCGTCGCGTCCGTTTCCGCCATATACGGTCTCGGCTCGCCCGAGGAGTACGAAAAGGTGCACGTCAAAGTAGCGAAAGGAAGCCAAGAGAATCGCGCCGCGCTCATCCGGAAGCTCGTCGGCATCTACTTCGAGCGCACGAGCGCCGATCTCTCCCCGGGCCAGGTGCGCGCCGTGGGCAACGCGCTCGAGGTGATGCCCGTAAGCGAACGCATCATCTACCGCGTCTCCTTCGACGAGGACCGCGTTGCGCGCATCGAAGCGCTCGATCCGGTCTCGCGCGCGAAGCTCTCCGAACCCGCATCCGTTTTCGTCTTCCCGGCTAAGCACTTCGTCACGAGCGAGGACGAGCGCGCCCGCGCCGCCCGCGACATCAAGCTCGAGCTCGAGGAGCAGCTCGCGAAATTCAAGCGGGAAGAGAAGCCGCTCGAGGCCGAGCGTCTGAAGCGCCGGACATTGAACGACCTCGCCCTCATCCGCGAGATCGGCTACACGAGCGGCATCGAGAATTACTCCCGCCACTTCGACGGGCGCGCAGCCGGCGAGCCGCCCCACACCCTGCTTTCGTATTTTCCGCATACCGAGGACGGGAAGCCGGACTTCCTCACCGTCATCGACGAGTCGCACGTCACCATCCCGCAAATCGGCGGGATGTACGCAGGCGACCGCTCGCGGAAGGACGTGCTCATCGAGCACGGGTTCCGCCTTCCGTCGGCGCGCGACAATCGCCCTCTCACCTTCGAGGAGTTCGAAGAGCGCGTGAATCCGTCGATTTACACGAGCGCGACGCCGGGCGGCTACGAGCGCGCGCATTCCGAACAGGTGGTGGAGCAGATCATCCGGCCGACGGGACTCATCGACCCCGAGCTCATTGTCCGCCCCGTCTCCGAAGAGAATTCGTTAACTCACACGGTCGTACGAGATAACGGACATCCAAATTACAAAGGACAGATCGCCGATTTCATAAACGAAGCGGAGACGGTCATCGCGCGCGGCGGCCGCGCGCTCGCGACGACCCTCACCAAGCAGATGGCGGAAGACCTCGCCGAGTTCCTCAAGAAGCGCGGAATGAAAGCGGAGTATCTCCATTCGGACGTGAAGACCATCGACCGCATCGACATCCTGACGAAGTTCCGCCGCGGCATCTTCGACATCCTCGTCGGCGTCAATCTGCTCCGCGAGGGGCTCGACTTGCCGGAAGTCGAGCTCGTGGGCATTCTGGACGCCGACAAGGAAGGATTCCTCCGCTCCGAGACGTCGCTCATCCAGACCATCGGCCGCGCGGCGCGCAACGTCCTCGGCCGCGTCGTTCTCTATGCCGACGTGATGACGGGCTCCTTGGAACGCGCCATCGGCGAGACGAACCGCCGCCGCGAAAGACAGCTCGCGTACAACAAAGAGCATAACATCACGCCGCAAACCATAAAAAAGGAAATTCACGATATCGCCGAGACGATGCGTAGCGAACACCAGAAGACGGTTGACGAACTCCTCGCCCTCGACACCCTCGCCTACAAGGACGACCCGAAGGCCTTCATCAAGCGCAAAAGGGAAGAGATGGCGGAAGCCGTGGAGAAGCTCGACTTCGAGACCGCCGCCCTCATCCGCGACGAGATTTATAAGCTCGAAGGCGCGGGTCCAAAAAAGAAATCCCGCAAACGCAAAGCGCTTTTAGGTTCGTAGCGGGCGTACGAGAGGGGTGGTATAATTATACCGTACCTGCCCCGCCACGGGCAGGCATCTGCATTCCTATGCAGAAAATTTCAATAGCGCATGAAAAAGACGCCTAAAGAGGAGCACGCGCACAAGCACGGGAGCGACTGGCTCCGCGTGAAGGGCGCGCGCACCCATAACCTGAAGAATCTTTCGGTGGAGATGCCGCGCGGGGCGATGACGGTCATCACCGGCCTCTCGGGGAGCGGCAAGTCCTCGCTTGCTTTCGACACCATCTTCGCGGAAGGGCAGCGGCGGTACGTCGAGTCGCTCTCGGCGTACGCGCGGCAATTCCTGAACCAGATGGCCAAGCCCGACGTGGACGAGATCAGCGGCCTCTCGCCGGCCATCTCCATCGACCAGAAGAGCCGCTCGAACAATCCGCGCTCGACCGTGGCGACCGTGACCGAGATCTACGACTACCTGCGCGTCCTCTACGCGCGCGCGGGCCAGCCGTACTGCATCCACCACGACATGCCTATCGTGAAGCTCTCGAAGGAAGAGATGATAAAGATGGTGCTTGCGCGCGTGGAGACGAAGCGGCTCGAAACGGGCACACCGGTACTCGGCGTGCCCGTGGACAGGAGCGCGGTGACCATCTATGCGCCGGTCGTCGTCGGCCGGAAGGGCGAGTACTACCAGCTCCTCTACGATCTGCTCGGGAAGGGATTCGAACGGGTGGTGATCGACGGAAAGATGCAGTCGCTCCGCGAGAAAATAGTCCTCGATCGCAACAAGCGCCACGATGTCGACGCGGTCGTCGACAGCATTTTCGTATCGGAGTTCGTCCGTTCGCCGGCCGCCGCCCGCGAGCGGCTCTCGGAGGCGCTCGAGCTCGCGCTCAAGGAAGCGAACGGGCTCGTGAAGATACGCCACGCCGACGGCACGGCGGAGACCCTGTCGTCCACGTTCGTCTGTCCGGACGACGGCGCGTCGTTTCCGGAAGTCGAGCCGCGCCTCTTCTCCTTCAATTCGCCGTACGGCGCGTGCCCGGAGTGCCACGGCCTCGGCACGGAATCGTTCTTTTCCGATGCGCCCTGCCCGGCGTGCGCCGGGAAGCGCCTGCGCCCCGAGGCGCTCCGGGTGTACCTCAAAGGTCCTGACTTGGGTGTCTCGCCGCCAAGTCGACTTGGCGGCGAGACACCCAAGTTGCTGGGAAAGAACATCGTGGACTTCACGAGTATGTCCGTCAAAGACGCGAAAGCGTTCATCGATTCGCTTCAGCTCTCCGAGATGAAGAAAGACATCGCCGGACCCATCGTGAAGGAAATCGACAGCCGCCTCACCTTTCTGCTCAACGTCGGCCTCGACTACCTCACGCTCGACCGTTCGGCCGCCACGCTCTCGGGCGGGGAAGCGCAGCGCATCCGGCTCGCCTCGCAGCTCGGGAGCGGGCTCACGGGCGCTTTGTACGTGCTCGACGAACCGACCATTGGGCTCCATCAGCGCGACAACGCGCGCCTCATCGAGACGCTGCTCACGCTGAAAGACCTCGGGAACACCATCCTCGTCGTCGAGCACGACGAGGACACCATCTTCGCTTCCGACTACATCGTCGATATCGGTCCGGGCGCCGGCATCCACGGCGGGCGGGTCGTCGCCTCCGGCTGGCTCGACGACCTGCTGACCGCCGGCAAGAACGGGAGCGGTTCGCTTACGCTCTCCTACCTGCGCGGCGAACGGGAGATCCCGATCCCCGAGGAACGGCGTACGAGCGAAAAGGGCTGGCTTCGCGTGAAGGGCGCGACGCTCCACAACCTGAAGAACCAGAACGTTGACGTGCCTCTGGGCAAGCTCGTGTGCATCACGGGCGTCTCGGGAAGCGGGAAATCCACGTTCCTGTACGACATCCTGCACCGGAACGCGGCGGCGCGCTTCGCGCGCCGCGAGGCGAAGACCGAGCACGCCGCGTCCCTGACCGGCACCGAATACCTCGCGCGTGTCGTCCTCATCGACCAGTCGCCGATCGGCCGCACGCCGCGGAGCAACCCCGCGACCTACACGGGCGCCTTCACGCACATCCGCGACCTCTTCGCCGCCACGGGCGAAGCGCGCGCCCGCGGCTGGAAGCCGGGCCGCTTTTCCTTCAACGTGCCGGGCGGGCGCTGCGAG
>JAKAJJ010000033.1 GCA_021813835.1 bacterium
CGATCTCCTGGGCAGGAATACCTTCCTGCACCGAAACAGCGCGGTGTCCGCCGACGGCGTGTTCCTCGAGCGCGGCGAGGCGTTCGTGGCGGTCTCGGCGGGCGATCCGCTCATCATCGCCGGCGGCGGCGAGTACGCGATCGTGGCGAACGCGCCGCTCGAATCGCTCGTCGCGCCCGAGGCGGTCACCGGTGCGCTCCTCCGCCGGCGCGTGAGCATCGTCCACGCCATCGTGGAACTGCTGCGCAAGCGGGGCGTGCGGAGCTGGAATATCCTGCTCTGCCTCCAGTTCGCGCCGCCGCCGGAAGCGTGCGAGTACCCGCTCGACGACCCGGAAGAAGGCGCGTATCGCCGCGCGCTCGGCGCCTACGTCGACGAGCGGTGGCCGGGATGCGCGACCCGGCCGGCGGACGCGCGCTTGCGCCTCGACTGCGAGGCGCTCGTCATCGAACAGGCGAGGCAGATCGGCATCACCCGCGCGTGGGCGACCCGCGGCGGCGAACTCCTCGACGGAAATCTCGTCATCGTCAGGCGCAACGCCTGACGCGCGGGCTTCCCCGCCGGAGCCGATCCACGCGGTCGGCTCTTTTTTATGCGCGGCCGGCCGCGCGGTCGGCGACCTTGTAAATATCGCCGGCGCCCATCGTCATAACGGCGTCTCCCGGACCGGCCTTCGCAAATTCGCGTTCTATCGCCTCGAAATCGAGCGCCGTCGCGCCGGCGCCGTTCGCGCGGACGCGCGCGGCGAGGAGCGCGCTCGAGACCGAGCCGTCGTCTTTTTCGCGCGCGGCGTAAATGGGGGCGATGAAGATCTCGTCCGCGTCCTTGAACGACTGCGCGAATCCGTCCAGGAGGTCCTTCGTGCGGCTGTAGAGGTGCGGGTGGAACGCGACGAAAATCTTGCCCTTCGTCCGGGCGCGGAGCGCCTTGAGCGTTTCCCGCACCGCTGTCGGATGGTGCGCGTAATCGTCGTACACGTCCGCGCCGTTCGCCGTCTTTCCTTTGTATTCGAACCGCCGCCAGGTTCCGCGGAAATCCGCGAGCGAGCCGCGGAGAGCATCGTCCGCGATGCCCGGGAGCACGGTCCGCGCCGCCGCCGCGGCGGCGCGGGCGTTCATCCGATTGAACTCCCCCGGCAAACGCAGGTCGAACGCGGGCTCTTTCGCGTAGTCAACGATACGCGCCTTCGCCGCGCCGAGCAGGGGGGCGATATTCGGATCCCCCGGACGGGTAACGATGGCGCCATTCGCCGGCACCCGCGCGAGCGCTTTTCGAAACGTCTCCTGGAGCGCCGCGAGCGACGGGAACCAGTCCGTGTGGTCCCACTCGAGGTTCGTGACGACGAGGACCGCAGGCGAGAGCTCGAGAAGGTGGTCCCGGTACTCGCAGGCCTCGACGACGAAGAGGTCGGATTCGCCGCGCAGGTAATTGCTCCCGAAGTCGCGGACGATGGAACCGACGATGACGGTCGGCGACGCGCCGGCGTTGATGAGTATGCTCCCGAGCATTCCCGTCGTCGTCGTCTTGCCGTGCGTGCCGGCCACCGCCACCGTCCGCATCGGTGCCGACACTTTCCCAAGCATCTCGAAGTATGACGACTGCGGGATGCCGCGCCGCGCGGCCTGCGCGCGCTCCGGATTGTCCGCCGGTACCGCGTCGCTGTACACGACCTGCTCCGCGTCCTCCGGCACGTTCTCCGCCCCTTGCGGCACGAGCACCTGAATGCCTTTCTCTTCGAGCATCTCAGTCACGGGACCCCGCTCGCGGTCCGAGCCGGTCACCGCCGCGCCCCGATCCTTGAAATACTGCGCGAGCGCGCTCATCCCGATGCCGCCGATGCCGATGAAATGGATATTTTTCATAGGGTCTTCCGATAGATGGCGGTAATCCGACGCCGCGGCTTGCCGCGGCGCATCCCGAACGTGACGTGGTGCGTCCCCACGACTCCGCTTCCCGACACGTTGCTTATCGCCTTCGCACCGCCCAGCGCAAACCCGATGTGGCGGTGCATTTCGCCACGTTCGTCACGCTCAGATTCCCACACGAGCACGTCGCCAGCGCGCGGGACGCGCGCTCGTTTCCATCCGTTCTTTTCGAGGTCGTGGATTGTGCCCGCTACCGTGCCGTGCATACGCGAAATGAGTCCCAGAAAAGCCAGGAGCGAGGATGCATAGAAGGCACAGGAAAGGGCGCCGCCACGCATAATGTCCTTTCTTTCCCCATCCACTCGCGCAAAAAAATTTCTAAACATTCGAGTTCCCTGGCTATTTTTCAGTACCGCGAAATAGCTGTCCCTCACGAGGGGTATGACTTTCTCTTTTTTCTTCCCGGATTTTTTCATAGGGCTTTGGCGAGCGCATCGAACCGGTCGCCCCGGTCGAACTCGTTCTTGAACATGCCGAATGATGCGAACGCCGGTGAAAATATGACGACATCTCCGGTGGCTGCGGCGGCCCATGCGGCTGTCACTGCATCCCCGAGCGCGGCATAAACGGGTACGCCGACCAGATCCTTGCAAATGCGCTCCGTGCCCGTTCCGGCGAGCAGGATGACCTTTTTCACGTCCGGCAGCCGCGCGAGGAGCGCGCTCATATCGAGCCCCTTGTCCGCGCCGCCCATAATGAGCACCGTGCGCGCGGGGCCGAGCGCGGCGAGCGCGGCGAGGGTCGCCTCGGGCGTGGTCGCCGTCGTGTCGTTGTATACCTTCACGCCGTTCACTTCCCGAATGAACTCGAGCCGGCCCGGGACGCCGGAAAATTTCTCGACGGCGCGGCGTATGGTCGCGCCGTCGACGCCGAGCGCCTGCGCCGCTTTCGCGGCGCAGGCGGCGTCGTAGCGGTTATGCTCGCCGGGGATGCGCAGAGTCCATCCGGCGAGGTCGTCGGCGGAGGCGACCTCTGCGCGCGAGGCATCCTGCGGGTACGCTCCTTCCACGATCGATTTCGCCTGGCTTCCGAGGATGAAAAAATCTCCCGGATCCTGATACCGGAAAATGTTCGCCTTGTCGGCCAGATACGCGCCCGTATCGCCCCGGTAATAGTTCAGATGGTCCGGATAGAAGGTCGTGAACACCGCGACATGCGGGCTCATCCGCGCCTCGCCCCACCCCTGCAGCTGCCACGAATCGAGCTCGAGCACCGCCGTATGTTCGGGCGTCGCCTCGGAAAGGAGCGCCAAGGTCGAGACGCCGCGCACGTTCCCGCCGAGGAGCGCCGGCCGCCCCGCTTCCCGGAGGATGGCGTGGAGCATATGCGCGGCGGTGGACTTGCCGCGCGTGCCCGTTACGCCGATGACGGGCACGCCGGAGATTCCCGCGAAGAGATCGGCGCTCATCCGTACGGGAATGCCGTTCTTCCTCGCTTCGGCGACGTACGGGGAGTCGAGCGGAACGCCCGCGGCCTTCAGGACGAGGTCGCGGCCGCGGAAATCCTCGAGCCGGTGCTCGCCGAGGACGAACCGGATGTTCGGGAACGCTTCGAGCTGCGCGACCGATCCGGCAAGCTCCTCACGGCTCTTGAGGTCGGTCACGACGAGGTCGGCGCCGCACTCGGCGAGATAGCGGGCGTCGCCCACGCCCCGGCCGAGGAGGCCGAGCCCCATCACCGTTATCTTCTTCCCGCGGAAATGCGCATGCGCGTCCACGCGCCTATCCTACCGTATGAGGCGCAAAAAATGGAAACGGAGGCGCGCGGGGTTACAGGCAGTTCGTCGTTGTCGCGACGTCCTCGTGGGCGAGGGGAAGAGCGGTCTTCGGGAGCTCGACGACCTGGTACGGCGCCGTCTTCGATTGCGCGAGGATGCAGGTGCTGTCGGGCGACGAGAGGGTCACCGCGACTGTGCGCGTCGTTCCGTCCGTCACCTTTGAGACCGTTATCGCGTAACCGGCGGTCGGTTCGGTTCCGGCGAATACCGCGATGACGCTGTCCGACGAGAAATCCACGAGCGGCGCCTGGCCGGCCGCGTCGACCATCTTCCAGAGCTCGCCGAGCTGGCCCTCCGACGTGATGAGATAGTTGACGCGCGTCTTGACGGTCGAATGCGCCCCATGCGCGAGTTCGATGAAGGAGACGACCGTCCCGTCGGAGCTCGTCGCTATCGCCGAGGACGGCGCGATGTTCGGGAGCGTGCCGCGGCCGTACAGAAAGACGAAGACGCCGATAACCACGGCGGCAAGCGCCAATCCGAGGATGATCGCCACATCGTGCGCGGTGTCGTGCATATGCACAGTATAGACGCGCCGCGAACGAACGCGGACGCGCGGTGGGTATAACGATGCGCGCCGGATTTGCGGCTGGAAAGGCGAAACTCTGCTGCGCGCGCCAAAAGCCGAACGTGGGAGCCGCCCGGGCTGTCAGGAGTGCGTGTGCCAGGATTCGAACCTGGGACCGTCCGCGTATCAGGCGGATGCTCTACCAACTGAGCTACACACGCAGTTCTCCCGATGATACCAAACCGAACCCGCTCTTTCCACTGTTCCTTATAACTCACTATAGGTGAACGTAAGGAAAATTCTAATGGAGGCGGAAATGCCCCCGAAGACCCCTGTCAGATTCGAGCGCTTCCGCGACGAAGGAGCGCATCTCCCCGACGCCGCTTTTGAGGTGCGCGCGCACGAGCCCGATGAACTCATCGCACGGATACGGATACACCCATACGCTGTCTTGAATGCGGACGAACCCTTTACCCCCCAGAAGTCGCCGAAGTCGATCGCGAACGCGGCGGCGGCGTTCATTAACATCGAAAATAATAATGCGCCACTTTCCGTCCCAAAATGCCGGCTCGGGTATCTCGTACTCGCCGAACTCTATCTGCTCCAGCGTTTGCCGTCCCCTTTCGGTAAGCGCCACTCGGCGGTTCCCGTAGGAGCCGGATACCGTCACGAGTCCGGCTCGTTCGAGCCGGTTGATCCCCTGCGCAATTCTCCGGTACAGGTGCGCCCGGCCCTTGGCCGGCCGATCCAGCTCCTTCAGCATCCTCGTCATCTTCGGAGCGACGAGAATGACGCTGATGATGCCCGCCGCCGCAAGCGAGCGCAAAAGCAGATTCTTCATCGGTACCCGCTTCCGTTTCTGACTCCGCATCTTTACCTTATTTTATCCTATAGACGACAGTAAGGAAAATGATGGAATCCACAGGCACTGTGCGGCCGTCGCAACGCGCGAGTATACTGAAACCGCCGATGGTCTACCGAGGCGCCAAGCCCCGAGAAGCCAAACGAGTCCGTGAATCGCGGAGATCGACCCGTGAGGACAAGCTCCGCCGCCACCGCAACAAGGAGCGCATCTGGAAGCGGTGCGTCGTCCGCCTCGCGCTCGCTCGTGGCGAGCCCTCCAGAGACGCGAACGCCGCCCCCTCGGGGGCGGCGTTCGCGTCCTAAAAAAAGACGTGTGGTCACGCATAATCCGCTCGCCGTCGCTCGCGGATTTGCGCGACCCCGGAGCGCGGTTCGGCCTGCTGGCCGAACCGCGCTCCGCCCCGCACACAACACAAATAAGCCCGTACGGGCTTATTTGTGTTGTGTGCGCTCTTTTGTTCCGCCTATTCGCGCGTCGGAGCGTCAATTGAGCGCTCCCACGCGCACCGGGGTACGTTATCCGGCGTCCGAGCGGCGTTTGGGGACGACCGCTATCTCCCACGGCTCTTGCGGGCCGTATCGACAAGTTCCTCCTTTCGGGAAGAACGATTCCATTTCGGATATGTTCCACGAGCAGGTTCCCCTACCCGTGCCTTGTTACGACTTAGTCCTTGTCACTGAATTTGCCGTAGTCCTGCGCGAGGCAGACCTTCGGGCACCCCCAGCTCCCCTGACTTGACGGGCGGTATCGTATTACACAAGACTTTCGCTATATGTCAAGTGTACACACACCACTGGGCAAGCAGCTTTCCTGCACCCTAGCGGTTTCCGTAGGTACGAGCTTTCTTACCGAGAGCTCGTAATTGATCGCGCGTCCCTAGAATCTTGTTGAATCCGGCATCGGTGAGATGCTCTTTGCGCCGATACGAGAGCACGATCTCTTTGAAGAGAACGTACGACTTCGCTTTCTTCGCTTGGAGCGGATTCCTATCGAGAAACGGAAAGAGAATCTCTTCCATCTCGCGCGTACTCGTCACTTTATATTTGACATGTGGATACCATCCATACCGCTCATACGAGCAGTCATAGGTTCTTCCGCAGCCGATGGTAACGAGGATGCGCTCGATCACTTCTCGATCGTCCGCGCGTACTTCAATTTCAAATTCAGGACGCACCTCAAGTCCGCGCGACAGGGTCTTATGCTTGCCGATACCTGACGGAAAAGGAACCTTCTCCATCTATAAATCCGGCAACATAGGCCCCGTCGAGCGGCTCTCTACGAATTCGGTCCTTCCCGACCGGTTCGAGGAGGCGCGGATTGCGCTTCCCTTTCCCGGCGGTACTACGACCTCTGCTGACTTCTGCCATATCATTTGCGATGATTGCTCATCTCCATACCTCGTGGTTAGTATACCACGAGGAACATGACAGATCTCCCACGGTAACCCGAACATCTGTGTATAGGTATCGCGACGCCACTACACGCCTAGAGCTTTGGTGTGGCTGGATTCTCCCTGTACTCGCGGGATCTCCTACCCTAAGCGCCACAAACTAGCGTTCACGCTACACACTGCTACTTTTTCACCCTTCATGTCATACCTCGCGGTATCAACACTGTGATTTCGCTTCACGCCGCCACGGCGCGGTTGGACTTCTCTATTTCAAGAGGCACCAACTAGATGCTCGGATCGCATGGCGACCCGAGTACAAGACTCGAGAACGTATTCACCCCGGTTTGGCTGACCCGGGATTACTAGCGATTCCGGCTTCATGA
>JAKAJJ010000034.1 GCA_021813835.1 bacterium
CTCGATGGTGCGGCGGAATCCCGCGCGCGTCCAAATGAAGAAGTGCACCTGCCCCTCGAGCGACGCTATTTCGAGCGACCACCAGGGGCGCACGGCGCCGACGATGTATTTCTTGTACCACGTGGCCTCCCCGGGGGAGTGATGGATGCCGGAGAGCACCGCCTCCATCGCGAGCGGCGTTTTTTCGAAATTGCGCGGCGGCTTGATCTCGAGGAGGAGATACTTCTGGGAGGCGATGAATTCCGAGCGCTTCAGGTTGACCCAGACGCCCCACGCCCCGCCGACGAGCAGGACCGGGAGCCACAGGGGCGCGAGAAAAAGCGCGAGCGAGAGCGCGGCCGCGACGACGCTCGGCATGAACACGAACGACACGAGGAGGAGCGCCGCGCCGAGGATCGCGAGCGGCCACGGCGAAAGCCGGACGCCGAACTTATCCTTCGTCTTCCCCATGCGCTTCTCGAGCGCATCGTAGAACGGAAGCAGCGACATTGCCGTCCAGTATACCAAACAGCGCGGCGCCCGGGGGCGCCGCGGCCGGCCTCCTGCGAGGAGCGCGGCGAAGGCCGGATTAGCGCACGGTATAGCGCCCGTCTTTCATCCGCTTGAAATAGCGCGGATCGTTCAGATTGACGAGAATGGTGTTGTCTTTCACGAAACGGACCTGCCGCACGCGCTTCACCACCTCTTCTTTCGCGAGAGGGCCGTTCGCCTCAAGCACTTGGCGGATGACGTCGCGCACGACGCCCGGCGTGTATCCCCATTCGGTGAGCCCGTAGAGCCCGCGGCCGACGAGCACGAAGCGCGGGTCCTTGATGAGCTCGTTATGGGTCGTCGCGATATGCGCTTTCTTCGAAAACAGTGTACCTATGGCTTTCGCGACTTCGGAAAAATGCATCGGCTTGCCCTGGCGCTTGATGGCCAGGTAGGCGTAATCGCGGATGCCTTTGATGCGGATGGCGGTCGAGGAGGCGCGGCCCCACTCGGCGAGCGGGTTCTTCCCGATGCGCTTCGAGAGCGAGAGCCAGCGCTTCAGCACCTCCTCGTTCTTGTACGCGTCATTCACGCCTTTCAGCTCGTCGAGGAAGCGGTCGAGCAGCGCGCCTTCGGGAACGACCTCGTCGTCTTTAAGGGAGGCGTAGAGCTTCGAGAGGGCGTCGTGGATCTTCTTCGCGGTCGCGCTGTCCACATGCCAGCGGGCGACGAAGTCGTCCGTCTCGCGCTCGCGGAAGAACGTCGAACCGACGACGAGGAAGAAGCGGAAGCGGTTGCGGGTCTTCTCATCCTTGCCGAGCGCGGCGAGAAGCGCTTCTTCGGGAACGATGGCGCCGAGCGATTCGATGTGGCGCGCGATGTCGCCGAACGCGGCCTGCGATTCCTTGAACGCCTTGCTCGCGCGCACGGCGTCGAGGCCGGCCGCCTCTATCTGGCGGACGCGCTCGCGGGTGATGCGCAGGCGGCTGCCGATGGCTTCGAGGGTCTCGCGCTTTCCGCTCGCGCCGAGGCCGAAGCGGCTCGAGAGGACCCCGCGGGCGCGCTCCGGCGCGGCGGCGAGGAGGCGCTTGGCGAGCGCGGCGTTATCAAAAGAAAAGGCGCCCGCGGAAGCCGCGGCCGTGCGCTTGGCCAGAGTCGCCGAGTTCATGTAGTGAAAGTTATATCTGACAGTTGGCGCTGCGTCAATAGCGCCGCATTACACCACGAGATTGATGATTTTCCCCGGGACGTAGACGACCCGCGAGGGTTCCCTGCCCAGGGTGGCCGCGGACACGCTCGCGAGCGCGCGGGCGGCGGCGACCGCCTCCGCCTCCGGCGCGTCGGGCGGAAGGCGGAGCGAGCCGCGCCGCTTCCCGTTCACCTGCACGACGACCTCCGTTTCCGTGGCCGCTCCGGCGTCCTCATAGGAAGGCCAGGGCGCCTGGTGCACGCTTCCCTGCCCGCCCAGCTCTTCCCAGAGGTGTTCGGCGAGGTGCGGAGCGAACGGCGCGAGCATAATGACGAAATCTCTCACGAGCGCGAGCGGGATCTCCTTCAAATCCTCAAGATCGTTGAGGAGCGTCATCAGCGCCGCGACCCCGGTATTGAACTTGAAGCGGTCGCCGTCGAGGGCGACCTTCCCGCCCGCCTTCGCCAGCGCTTGCTTCATCATCTCCGGTACCTCACTTGGCGGCGAGACACCCAAGCGACTTGGGTGTCTCGCCGCCAAGTTGGCGCGCTCCACGAGACGGGTGATGCGATCGAGGAATTTGCGCATGCTCGGCACGCCGTCGAGATTCCAGGGGTAGCTTCCGGCTTCGTTGTAGGGGCCGATGAAAGCGAGGTAGAGGCGGACGGCGTCCGCGCCGTACTTCTGCACGAAATCATCGGGGTTTATCACGTTCCCTTTCGATTTGCTCATTTTCTGGCCGTCGGGTCCCAGGATGATGCCGCGATTGAATCGCTCGGCGAACGGCTCGTCGACCGGCACGAGCGCGAGGTCGTAGAGCGCCTTGGTGAAGAAGCGCGAATACAAAAGATGGAGCGTGGTGTGTTCCGCGCCGCCCGAGTAGCGGTCCACCGGCATCCATTTCTCCATCAGCGCCCGGTCGGAAAAATTATAGGCGCCCTTCGGACCGAGATACCGCAGGAAGTACCACGATGAATCGACGAAGGTGTCGAGCGTGTCGTACTCGGGCGTCCACCCCTCGCCGAAGATGCGCGTGACGCGCTCTCTGAGTTCCCGGGACGACGCGAGCGGCGCCTTCCCCGTCGGCGTGAAATCCGCATCCGTCGGGAGCATCCACGGCAAGTGCTCCGCGGGAACGGCATGCGGCCTCCCGTCAGGGTCATACACGACGGGGATGGGGCATCCCCAGTAGCGCTGGCGGGAAACGAGCCAGTCGCGCAGACGGTACTGCGTCGCGCGCTCGCCGCCGGCGGCCGCGGCGATATCCCCCTTCGCGCCCTCGGAATCGCGTCCGGAGAATTCACCCGAATTAATGAGGACGCCGGAGCCGGTGTAGGCGCCCGAGGCGCCGCCGAGCCGTTCGAGCCACACGTCCATTTCGGCGTGGGTCATCGAAGAGGCCGTTACCTCATTCATATCCGCCCACAGGACTTCGTGCATTTCGCTTTCCTCCCGCGCGAGCGGCACCCGCTCGTCGCCGGCGAGGTCGAAACTCACGAGCGAAGTGTAGGAAATGCGGTTCTCATCCTTGTGGGCGGCGAAGTATTCGGCGCGAACCTGCCCGCCCCACACCTTTCCGTTTCCGAGGTTGGTATAGCCGGTCTCTTCGCGCACCTCGCGGCGCGCGGCGTCGAGAACCGATTCGCCTTCCTCGATGCCGCCCATCGGGAACGTCGTCCAGGGGTGTTTTTTCCACGCGAGGATCAGGACTTTCCCGTCCTTCGGATTGCGGACGACGACGTGGACGTTCCGGCGCTCGACGTACCGCTTCCCCGCGACCGGGGGATTTCTCCGGTCGACGCGCAGCGGCGCGATGACCTCGCGCACGGGAAGCCGCATCGCCTGCGCGAATTCGAAGTCGCGCTCGTCGTGCGCGGGGACGGCCATCACCGCGCCGGTGCCATAGGAGGCGAGGACATAATCGGCGACGTAAATCGGGATTTCCTCTTTTGTTGCCGGATTGATCGCTTTTACGCCCTTGAGCTCGACGCCGGTCTTCTCTTTATTCTCGCTGCGCTCGCGCTCGGTCTTCGACGCTGTCGTTTTAACGTACGCCTCAACCTCGCCCACGTTCATGATGGATTTACGAAATCCATCAATAAGGGGGTGCTCCGGCGCGAGGACCACGTACGTCGCGCCGAAGAGCGTGTCCGGCCGCGTCGTGAACACCTTGATGGATTGGACACCCGATGTTCCTTCAGAAGTTAGGACATCCGATGTCCTAACTTCGAATGAGAGGTATGCGCCCTCGCTCTTTCCTATCCACGCCCGCTGGGCTTCCTTGATCTCTTCGCGCCACGGCAGGTCCTCGAGGCCGGCGAGAAGCCGTTCGGCGTACTCGGTGATCTTGAGGAACCACTGGGTGAGGCGTCGTTCTTCAACTTCGGAGCCGCACCGCTCGCAGCGGCCGTCGATGACCTGCTCGTTGGCAAGGACGGTCTGGTCCTGCGGGCACCATTTGACCGGCGCTTCGCGGCGCTCGGCGAGGCCGTGCTCGAACAGTTTCGCGAAGAGCCACTGCGTCCAGTGGTAGTAGTCCGGTTCGCAGGTAAGGACTTCTTTGGACCAGTCGAAGGAGGGACCCATCGACGCGAGCTGCGCGCGCATGCGTTCGATATTTTTATACGTCCATTCCTTCGGATCCTCGCCGTTCTTGATCGCCGCATTCTCGGCGGGCAAGCCGAACGCGTCGAAACCGATCGGAAAGAGCACGTTCTTCCCGCGCATGCGGAGCATGCGCGCGTAGATGTCGGTCACGGCGAACGCGTACCAGTGGCCGATGTGGAGATCGCCCGAGGGGTACGGGAACTCGACGAGCAGGTAGTACGGCTCTTTTGATTCGTCCGCGAGGTCGGTGCGGTACAGATCGAGAGAGACCCATTTCTCTCGGGCCCTTCTTTCTATGTCGCGATGGTCGTATGCCATACAGCCTTCTACGGTACGGCAAGATCGCACTAATCGCGGAAGCGGCGCCAACCGATGGAAAGAAGCGCGAGAAGACCTGTCGTCGCGATAGCAAGCCGTATCCAATTGCCCGCCGTGCCCCAGTACTGCGCGGAACCGATAACGAGCGCGACCACGCCGCCGTAGGAAAGCCCGGTGGAAACGATCGACGAGCCGAGCGGCATAAGGCCGGCGACAAGCGCGACGATGCCGAGCCCCACCATCAGGACGAAGGCGGAGAGCGCGTGCCGGTCGCGTGCGGCCTGGTACGGCTTCTGGCACTTGGCGTACATGTCGCAGTAGCCGGTCATCCTCGGCGAAGTCATGTCGGTAGCGGGCGCGGGAGCCGGCGAATAACTATTCCAGATACCGCCCTGTGCATCGCAGGCCGGCGCATCGGTCGGGGTAACGGTTACTTGCGGGCAATAATCCTCGTAGACCGGCGCCGGGTACGCGAGGGCGAGGACGACATTGAAAAAAATATTGAGGACAACGACGATGCCGAGCAAGAGCGCCCAGCGGACGAACTTCGGATGGCGCGGCGTCGATGCGGGAGCGGGAGCGGTGGGGGAAGTATCCATAGAATTCCAGTATATCGCGCTACGGACTCGCGGGGAATCCGTTCGGTCGGACGGGGCCGGGCGGAATGGGCGTTTTGCCGGGCGGGCCGAGGCCAGACGAGAACGCGGAGGACAGGAAGAAAAAGGAAGTGAGCAGAACGACGAGCACAGCGCCGAACAAAATATGATTTGCCGCCTGTTCCGTTTTGATCAGGCCGCCGGAAAGGTCCATGAGCACGCGCGCGAAGGAGCGGCGGGCGGGAAGGCCGCGCTGTGTGTACATATCCTTCTCTTCGTTGAATCGGATGTCAGTCACGGTCAAAAGCCGTTATTGATCGCCCAGTTGGCGAAGCCGAGACAGCCGTATCCCAAGTGAGGATAGTAGTGCGGATCGGTCGACGCCGGCTCCTGCTCCAGGAACGTCGCGAGCAGGTAGCGCTGGCCGTTGTCGGAATAATAACCGTAGAGGCGGGAGCCCCGATCCGCCGTGCTGCATGCATTGCCATCATCGAGGAAGCTCGGGTCCTGCGGCAGAATGGAAATGTATTGCGAGGGCAACAAGCGCAACTCGCCCGCCGAACCCCAGCAGTTCCACCACGGGGACGAAATGCAGTTCGAGATCGGGTAATGTCCGTTGTCGTTGTAGTAGAGCTCGAGCGCCACCTGGACCGCCTGGAGGTCGCCCATGCGCTTCGCGTCCCGGCCTTTCGAGCGAGCGGTATTGAGAGAGGCGAGCACGATGGACGAGAGCAGTCCGATGATGGCGATAACGACGAGCAACTCGATAAGAGTGAAGCCGTTCCCCCCGTTCCTGTCCATGGCGAAAGTATACCACTTCCCCGCCGCGAAGGTCAGCCGTGCAGAAACACGATGACGTCGCCGTCTTTGACGACGTACTCCTTCCCTTCCGTGCGCACCTTGCCTGCCTCGCGGGCGGCGGCGTAGGAGCCCGCGGCGAGCAATTCGTCGGCTCCGATGACTTCCGCGCGGATGAACTTATCCTTGAAATCCGTGTGGATGGCGGCGCCGGCGAGAGGGGCGCTGCTCCCGGCACTGATCGTCCACGCGCGGGTTTCCTTCGGTCCGGTCGTAAAGAACGAGATGAGGTCCAGGGTCTCGTAGGCGCCGCGGATGAGATCGGCCAGCCCGTCCTCGTGTACGCCGAACTCTTCGCGGAAGCGAAGGCGGTCTTCGTCGGCGACGTCGTTCAATTCCCGCTCGGTCGCCGCGTCCACGAAGACGTACCGCGCGCCGAGCTCCCGGATGAGGTCATACGCGCGCGCGGCGCGGCCATCGGCGAGCTCGTCGAGATTATGAGCGCCGCTCTTGCGGTTGAGCGCGTAGAGGATGGGCTTCATCGTGAGCAGGTTCAAGGGAGCGACCGCGGCGCGCTCTTCGCGCGGAAGCTCCGCATGGAGCGCGAGCTTCCCTGCGGCGAACCCCTGCTCGAGCTTCGCGAGGACGGCGTCCTCGGCGAGCGCCTCTTTCATTCCCGCCTTCGCGTCGCGCGCGAGCTT
>JAKAJJ010000035.1 GCA_021813835.1 bacterium
AAGGCGCGCGTCGGCTCGCCCGGGGGCCCCGTGAATTCCGGCAGGGCGTGGTAGGCGCGATGGATGATCGCGTGCGCGTCGAGTAGCACGAGCCGTTTTTTGCGCTTAGAGCGGAGGGTCATAGGAAAGGGAGCGCCCGCCGTCCGGAAGCGCGGCAAGCGCCGCGCGGACGGCGGGCGGCGGGAGGGCGGCCGCGACGCGCTCCGGCCACTCGAGCATAACGAGGTTCCCCGCGTCGCGCATAAGCCCGGTGAAACCGAGCGCGGCGAGGTCGCCGCCCGATTCGAGCCGGTAGGCGTCGATGTGCACGAGACGCCGGAACGGCCGGTCGGAGGGCAGCTGGTAGACCTTCTCCAAAACGAAAGTCGGGCTCGTGACTTCTTCCTCGACGCCGAGAGCGCGCGCCGCCGCCTTCACGAATGCCGTTTTCCCCGCCCCGAGCTCCCCCGAAAGGGTGACGAGGGTCGCTCCGCCCGCGCGCGGGCGGAGCGACCGCGCAGCCCGGGCCGCTTCCGCCTCGAACGCCGCGAGCGCCGCAAAAGTCGCCATAGGCGCTATGGTACCATCTGCCCTAATGGATCTCCCGTTCAACCCCGCCGACGAGGAGGCGAAGCTCGCCCGGATACGCGAGCGCGAGGAAGAAGACGTCGCGCGCGTCTTGTCCGAAAAGTACGGGATGACGTACGCCGACCTCTCCCTCACGGACATCGATGCGGACGCGCTGCGCCTCATCCCCGAGGCGGACGCGCGGGCGGCGGAAGCGGCGGCATTCGCGCATGCCGCAAAAGAGCTCTCGCTCGCGGTACGCAACCCGAACAATCCCGCGCTCGCAAAGGTTACCGGCGGCCTTGCGGAGCGCGGTTTCTCCGTGCGGGAATTCCTCGTGTCGGGGAAAAGCTTGGACCGGGCGCTCGCGCGCTACGCCGATCTTTCCTATGCCGCCGGATCGAGAGCGGGCGTTTTTACGGTCGCGCGCGACGTTCTCGAGAAACTCGCGGAGGCAAGCGGGACGCGCGCGGCGCTGTCGGCGGAGCTCGATGCCGTCGCCGCGGAAAAATCGCTCGAGCGCGTCTCGCATATCTTCGAGGCCGTTCTCGCGGGCGCGTTTACGCTGCGCGCCTCCGACATCCACTTCGAGCCGGAAGGAGAAAAGACCCGTCTGCGCCTGCGCATCGACGGCCTCCTGACCGATGTCTACTTTTTCGATCCCGCGACGTACCGCCAGCTCGCCTCGCGCGTCAAGCTCCTCTCCGGCGTGAAATTGAACGTGAGCAACCGCGCGCAGGACGGCCGCTTCAGCGTCTCCCGCGGCGCGGGAGACGCGATAGAGGTGCGCGCCTCGTTCATCCCCGGCAACTATGGCGAATCGATCGTGCTGCGCCTTCTCGACCCCGCGACGACCCAGGTCGCCTATACGGAGCTCGGCATCAACCCGAAACTCCTCGCGCGCCTCGAAAAAGAAATCCGGCGGCCGAACGGAATGCTCCTGACGACGGGGCCGACGGGGAGCGGAAAGACGACGACCCTGTATTCTTTCCTGCGCGAAATCCATCGTCCGGAAATCAAGATCATCACCATCGAGGACCCGATCGAGTACCACCTGGGCGGCATCGTCCAGACGCAGGTCGAGGGCGAAAAATACACTTTCGCCGAGGGCCTGCGGTCGATCGTCCGCCAGGATCCGGACGTGATCATGGTCGGCGAGATCCGCGACGGCGATACCGCCGGCATCGCGATCCAGGCCGCACTCACCGGCCACTTCGTGTTCTCCACGCTCCACACGAACGACGCCGCCGGAACGTTCCCGCGCCTCGCGGACCTCGGCGCGGACCCGAAATCGTTCGGTTCGGCCATCACCGTCTCGATGGCCCAGCGGCTCGTCCGCCGCCTCGACCCGGCCGCGAAAAAAGAGCGTCCGCTCACCGACGAGGAAAAGCGGATGATCCAGAAGGTATTCGAGCCGCTCGCGGATAAGAGTTTGATCCCGGGAAAGATCGAGACCGCGTGGGAACCGGCGCCGACGAGCGACGACGACACCGGCTACCGGGGCCGCATCGGCCTCTACGAGGCGATTTTTATGGACGACGAACTCGCCGCTTTCCTGCGCGACAACCCGCCTTCCCATGACGTCGCGAAGGCGGCCGCCAAGCAGGGCTACCTTACGATGGCGCAGGACGGCGTCATCAAAGCGCTCGCCGGCGTCACGTCCCTTGCGGAAGTCGCCGATACGGTCGACCTTCCGCGAGCATGAAATTCTTAAAAAGAAACCCGTTGATCCTCGTTCTTCTTGGAATTATTCTTGTGCTTGGTCCAATATTCTTTTTCCACACACAATCACCACTTCTCTTCTTTTTTGGAATTTTACTTATACCCATTGGACTTGTTCTGTATGTTCGTATCGTTGGCACCATTACTGATTTAACGGTAAATGAAAACGTGACGGGAGCTAGAATAGCTGGATTGATTTCTTTTTTTGAATTTCTATCGGTGATAGGGATTTTGATTTGGCCGATAGCTCTTTTTGAAATTGGAGTCAGCTACCCAAGTCCGAGTGAGGTTATACAGGAACTTACTTTATATGCAATGCCGGCTATTTTAACAGCCCTCCTCATCACTCACTTCTGTCAGAAAAAATACCCGAGAATAGCGCTTGGTGCACTTGTGATACCCTTCCTCATTCTCACGGCGGTGTTAATTGGCCTCTTCTCCCATCTATATTAAAAACAAAATCCCGTCCATATGGGGGCATATGAGCGGTCGTTCGGCGCAGAACGGCGTGGAATTACCCACACCGTTCCGGCCTCTCTTCCCGCCCATACTCCTCCAGGCGAAACCCGCGATGAAGCGGGTGAGACGAGACACCTGAGGGAAATCCCAGCACGCGCCGCCGGAGCGGCGGACCAGAAAGTCCTTGGGGAGACGCCTGAAGCCGTCAAGCCTGCCTAGAGGAGTATGAACAGGAACTGTGCTAGAATGTTAGCATATCATATTCCTATGTCAACCCCTCCGAAATCCGACGCCGCGCCGCAGACGCTCGATGCGGCGCTCCGCCCGTCCCGGTGGGACGAGTACGTCGGCCAGACGCAGGTGAAGGAGAATGTGCGCATCGCCATTGATGCCGCGAAAAAGCGCGGCGGGATGCCCGAGCACCTCCTCTTCTACGGGCCGCCGGGCGTCGGCAAGACGACGCTCTCGCACCTGGTGGCCGCCGCGCTCGGCGCGCCTTTGAAAAACACTTCGGGCGTCGCCATCGAGCGCGCCGCGGACCTCGCCGCCATTCTCACGAACCTCGAGCCGGGAACCGTACTCTTCATCGACGAAATCCACCGCCTCTCGCGCAAAATCGAGGAACTTCTCTACCCCGCGCTCGAGAGCTTCCACCTCGACCTCGTGCTCGGGAAGGGCCCCTCCGCGCGCACCGTCGAGCTCGCGCTTCCGCCGTTCACGCTCATCGGCGCGACGACGCGCGTCGCCGAACTCTCGGGCCCCTTGCGCTCGCGCTTCGGCGGCGGCGTTTACCAGCTCGATTTCTACAGCGACGACGAGGTGCGCGCCATCATCCGCCGCTCGGCGGCGCTCCTCGGGCTCCGCGCGCCGGACGAGGTCATCGAGCGCATCGCCGCGCGCAGCCGCGCGACGCCGCGCACCGCGAATTCGCTCCTGAAACGCGTCCGCGACTACGCCGAGGTGCACGACCGGCCGCTTACTGCCGCGCTCTGCGACGAGGCGTGCACCCTCTTCGGCATCGATGCCCTCGGCCTCACGAAAGACGACCGCCGGTACCTCGCCGCTCTCGAAAAGGGGTTCCGCGGCGGCCCGGCCGGCGTGCGCGCTCTCGCCGCGACCCTTCATGAGGATACGGATACCGTCGAACACGTGTACGAGCCGTATTTATTGCGCCTCGGCTTCATCGAACGCTCGCCGCGCGGCCGCATCCTCGCTCCCTCCGGGCGCGGCTACCTGGGCGGCGAACATCCCCTGTGATAGGTTTTCATAATGGCGGGACACAGCAAATGGGCGCAGATAAAGCGCCAGAAAAGCGCAACGGATGCGGCGCGCTCGCGCATCTTCGCGCGCTACGCGCGCCTCATCGCGCTTGAATCGAAAAAGGCGGGCGGGAGCGCGGCGGCTCCGGCGCTCGCCGCCGTCATCGCGCGGGCGAAAGCCGCGAATATGCCGAAAGACAACATCGAACGCGCCGTCGCGCGCGGCGCCTCGAAAGACGCCGGTGAGACCGAGCAGGTCGTGTACGAGGCCTACGGACCGGCCGGCATCGCCCTCCTCATCGACGCCCTCACCGACAGCAAGAACCGGACGACGCAGGAGGTGAAGCGCCTGCTCGCGAAGCAGGGCGCCCAGCTCGCGGCGCCCGGCGCGGCGGGCTGGGCGTTTACAAAAACCGGAACCGACTATGTCCCGAAGGAGCCCTTGATTGACGTTGCGGGCGCCGACGAAGAGAAACTTCGGGCGATTCTCGAGGCGCTCGACGAGCACGAGGACGTCCAGCAGGTATTCACCAATGCGCGGGGATACGAAGACACCGGGGACCAGGCGCGGATATGACCCGACACACTATAATGGCCTTGCGAAACGACTCATGTACTACGTATACGTTTTGTTAAGCAAAAGTGATGGTCATTTATACACGGGATATGCCGAAGACCTGAGGCGTCGTTTCGCGGAACATCTTGCAGGCAAGGTTCGATCGACGAGTTATCGAAAACCACTGCAGTTGATATATTACGAGAGCTATATGTCGCAGGCCGATGCAAAAGCGAGAGAATTTCGTCTCAAAACGTCCCAGGGTGCCCGCACGGCATTAAAGCGACGCTTATCCAACGGCCTGCGACAAGGCCATTTCGTGTGGCGGGTATGAGAATACTGGCGATTGATCCGGGCTACGACCGCCTCGGCGTCGCCGTCGTCGAAGGCGACGCGTCGCGACCGACGCTCGTGATGGGCGAATGCGTAACGCCGGCGAAAGGCGGGAAGGAACGGCGGCTCGCGGCCGTCTTCGAGGCGGTGCGGGACGCGATCGGCGCCTACGCGCCCGACGCGCTCGCCATCGAAACGCTCTTCTTCAGCGCGAACAAGAAGACGGCTCTCGGCGTCGCGGAAGCGCGCGGGGCGATCCTTGCCGCGGCCGGAGCCGCCGCGCTTCCCGTCATAGAATATTCGCCCCAGGAAGTGAAACTGGCGGTTACGGGCAACGGCGGCGCGGATAAAGCCGCGGTGGCGCGCATGGTCGGGCGGCTCATCGTTCTCCCGAAGAAAAAGAAGCGGCTCGACGACGAGGCGGACGCCATCGCGCTCGGCGTCGCGGCGCTTGCGTCGCGGCGCTCGGCGTCGCGGCGCTCTTCTTAATTCACAGTAAGCGGAAAAAGGTCTTGCAACAAGGATTCTTTTTGCTCAAATATATCCGTCCCCCACGGGATTAAATCCTAATGCACATGAGCTATTTCAGCGATGAAAAGGACGGGTACGACATTTTGGGAAGGAATATGATGGACGACGAAGCCGAGGAGGATGAGGATGAGGGAAATGGAGAATCCACCGAAGAGAGCGAGGACGAGTTCGTCTAGGCCCCGGTAGGCGCTTTTCTGACGCGGCCCCGCCATTCGGCGGGGCCCGCGTGGTAGCATACGGGCACTATGGCTTCTCGGCGGCGTTCGTCCTGGCGGCACACGCTCCTCGCGGCCGTCCTTTTTTTATTCGGGCTCGGATTCCTCGGCGCCGGCGCTCTCCTCGTCGCCGTCGCCCTCACGCCGGCGCCGAGCATCAGCTCCTTCGCCGACCGGCAGATCGACCAGTCGACGAAAATTTACGACCGGACCGGCCAGGTTCTCCTCTACGACTACAACCGCGACGCGCGACGCAGCGTCGTGCCGCTCGCCGACATCTCCCCGAACGCCATCAATGCGACGATCGCCATCGAAGATTCGAGCTTTTACGAACACGGCGGCATCCGTCTCACTTCTATTTTGCGCGCGATGCTCGTCGACGCCTTGGGCGGTTCGCTCTCGCAGGGCGGCTCGACGATCACCCAGCAGGTGGTGAAAAACACGCTCCTCACGAATCAGAAAAGCATCGTCCGGAAGATCCACGAGTGGGTACTGGCGCTCAAAATGGAACAGGTATATTCGAAAGACCAGATCCTCGAGGCCTATTTGAACAACATTCCCTATGGAGGCACGCTCTATGGAATCGAAGCCGCCGCCGAATCATACTTCGGCATTCCGGCAAAAGACCTGTCGCTCGCGCAGGCGGCGTACCTCGCCGCGATGATCCAAGCGCCGACCTACTATTCGCCCTACGGCCCCAACCGCGCCGAACTCGATGCGCGCAAAGACCTCGTGCTCGACCGGATGCATACGCTCGGCTTTATCGACGATGCGGCGTACGCGGCGGCGAAAACCGAAGTGGTGTCGTTCGCGCCGGCGGG
>JAKAJJ010000036.1 GCA_021813835.1 bacterium
GCGGGGACGCCCGCGCCGAGCATCGCGCGGACCCGCTCCCGCATCTCGCGGGCGGCCTTGTTGGTGAAGGTGACGGCGAGGATCTCGTTGCCCGGGACGCCGCGGCGGATGAGATGGTAAATGCGGGTCGTGAGGACGCGCGTTTTCCCGCTCCCGGCGCCGGCGAGGACCGAAACCGGCCCGTCCGTCGCGCGTACGGCGCGTTCTTGCGCTTCGTTCAGTCCCTCGAGGTATTTCACTACACGAATATACCGCACAAACCGCTCTCCACAGGCCCCCGAAGGCACGGTTGACCCGGCCCCTCGTTTCGCTATACTGGCTCTATCGGCTGAAAATGGAAGTATGAAAGAAATGGCTTAAGTAAGCCATTTTTGTATTAGGAAGCACGACTGATCCCCCCGTTTCCCCCATAAATCCCAATCGAAAATTCCCCGCCCCGCCGTCGGTTCGTATCCGGCGAGACCTCTACCGGATCCTCGAGCACGGCGCGCTTCTCGTCGCGGGATTCGCGGCCATCGCTTTTGCGGCGGCGTTCCTGCCGCGCGAGGCGAGCGCGTTCTGGCCGTTCGGCGCGTTCGGAACGAGCGCGGACGCCGCGGCCAACGTCTCCTTGCCGAGTTCCTCCACGCCCGCGCTCGAAGCGCCGATAAACAGCGATCCCAACGCGAGCGCGCCCATCGCGCTCGCCACGTCGGAGGATTCCGCGCTCGTCGCCCACAGCGGACCGGACGGCTCGGCCGCCGATTCCTTCGGCGTCGCGCCGTCCGCCCGCATCTCGGTGTACGTCGTCCGCCCGGGCGATACGCTCTCGGAAATCGGGGATATGTTCGGCGTTTCTGTCAATACGATCATCTGGGCGAACGACCTCAAGAGCGCCGCGGACGTGCACCCGGGCGATACGCTCATCATCCTGCCGGTCTCGGGAATCGAGCACACGGTCGCGAAGGGCGACACGCTCGCGTCGCTCGCGAAGAAGTACGGCGCCGATGCGAACGAGATCGCCCAGTACAACGGCCTCGACCCGCAGGCGCCGCTTCTCGTCGGCTCCTCAGTCATCATCCCGGGCGGCGAACTCGCGACGCCCGTGCCGTCGTCTGCCCGCCCCATCGTGCGCGGCCGCGCGGTCTACGAGCCGTACCTGGGCGGCAGCGGCCCTGCGGTGCAGGGCTACTTCGGAAATCCCTTGCCGGGCGGCGTCATCACCCAGGGCATCCATGGCTGGGATGCCGTGGATATCGGCGCGCAGCGCGGAGCGCCCATTTACGCGGCGGCGGCGGGAACCGTGATCATCGCCCGGAACAACGGCGGGTGGAACGGCGGCTACGGAAATTACGTCGTCATCACGCACGACAACGGCGCGCAGACGCTCTACGCGCATATGATGCATGCCGTCGTATCGCCGGGCCGTCCGGTCGCCCGCGGACAGCTCATCGGCTACGTCGGCATGACGGGAATGACGACCGGCCCGCACCTCCACTTCGAAGTCCGCGGCGCGGCCAATCCATTCCGCAGCTGCGCGGTCGGCAGCATCTGTTCTCCGCAGTGATCCCGCGCGAAAGGACGCCCCGCGGCGCTTGAGCGCCGCGGGGCTTTTTGTCATTCAAATCCGAACAGCCCGCGCGGGCGGTACTGGAGCGCTTCGTGGACGAAGGCCGGGGACACGGCATCCGCGCCGGCGAGATCGGCGATGGTGCGCGCCACCCGCATCGTGCGGTGGTAACTGCGCGGCGAGAGGTTGAGCCGCGCCGCCGCCGCCGCGAGCGCCTCTTTGGCGGCGGCGGTAAAGCCGCTCTTCTCGTCGAGGGCGCGCCCCGGAAGGAGCGCGTTTGCGGCGCCGCGCCCGCCGCGCTTTTCGGCGCGGGCGCGGGCGCGCGCGACGCGTTCGCGCACCGCCGCGGACGATTCCCCGGCGGCGAGCTTCGCGAGGACGCCGTGCGGCACGAGCGGCACTTCTATCCAGAGATCGAGCCGGTCGACGATGGGGCGGGAAATGCGCCGCGCCTGCTTGGCGGCGGCGCGGAGCGCGACGCGCGCGTCGTCGGAGAGCGTCTCCGCGGGATTCATCGCGGCGACCACCATGCAATCGGCGGGAAACGTCGCGCTCGCCCGCGCGCGCGATACGGTAACGACGCGGTCCTCGAGCGGCTGGCGCAAGGCCTCGAGCGCGCGCGAATCGAATTCGGGGAACTCATCGAGGAAGAGGACGCCTTTGTGCGCGAGCGTCACCTCGCCGGCCTTCGGGAAGGCGCCTCCGCCGACGAGCGCGACGTGCGAGACCGAGTGGTGCGGCGCGCGGAACGGCGGCCAGTATGCGGCGGCGCCGTCCGCGAGGAGGCCGGCCGTCGAATGGATCGCCGTCACCTCGAGAGCGTCGTCGCCCGAGAGGGGCGGCAGGATGCCCGCGAGCGCGCGCGCAAGCATCGTCTTGCCCGTGCCGGGCGGGCCGTACAGGACGATGTTGTGCCGCCCGGCGGCGGCGATTTCGAGCGCGCGCTTCGCGCTCTCCTGCCCTTTCACCTCGTTCAAGTCGACCGCGGGAGGCGGCGGTGCGGCCTCGGGAGCGCGCAGGAGGCGCGGAAGGAGCGCTTTGCCAGTGAGGTGCCGGACGGCCGCTCCGAGCGTGGGCGGCGCATAGACGGCGACGCCGTCCGCGAGAAGCGCCTCCCGCGCGTTGCCGGGCGGCACGAACACCGCCCGTATGCCGCGGCGCTTGGCGGAGAGAACCTGCGGCAGGACTCCGCGCACGGCGCGCACCGCCCCGTCGAGCGCGAGCTCGCCGATAAAGAGCACGTCCGCGGTGCCGCGGGGCGGAAGTTCACCCGCGGCGCCGAGGTACGCGAGCGCGAGCGCGAGGTCGTAGTGCGCGCCCTCTTTTTTCAGATCCGCGGGCGAAAGCGACAGGACGATGCGCTTGTTCTGCTGTTTCGGCGACTTGTACCCCGTGTGGCGTATGGCGGCGGCGAGCCGGTCGCGCGCTTCCTCGACCGCCTTGTCGGCGAGGCCGACGACCGAGAACGCGTGCAGTCCGCGCGTGAGGTCCGCTTCGACGGTGACGAGCTCCGCACGCGCGCCGACGGGCTGGGCGGCGAGCGTCCGCGCGTATCCGCGCGGCGATTGCGGCGCCGCGGACGGCGCCGCCCGCTCCGTCAGCGGCGGCTTCGCGTTCCGTTTTGATTCCATGGTGCGGGCATGTCCATGATTCCGGCGATCGGCGGGGTGGCGTTCCAGCTACATATGCGCGGAACAGGTCGTCGCCGCCGGGTCGGCCGCAAGGCGCGCGTTCCCGATCGGTTTCCCGCACACCTCGCATTTCCCGTACGTTCCTTCTCCGGTCCTTTTGAGGGCGGAGAGGACGGTGTCGTAGCGCGCTTCGAGGTCGGCGAGGATGGCGGCATTCGTTTCGCGGCTCACGAAGACGTCGGCCTGGTCGGCCTGGTCCGGCTCCGCGCCGGTTTCCGTCGGCACGGCCTCCCAGTCGTCCGGTACGGCGGGATTTTTGCGGCCGACGCTCGCCATCCTCTCCTCGAGGCGCGCTTTCTCCGCCTCGAGCTTCTTCTTGAACGGTTCGGTCCTCATCGGGGGAATGATAGCAGATTACGGCGCGCGGGACGTGGCGAGGCGGTTCACGAGTTCGGTGAACGCCGCGGCGTCGCGCGCGATGACGAGCGTCGACGGGTTCCAGTAGCCGTAGAGGAGCGTGCTGTCGCCCGCGGCGTCCCCGTAAACGCGCACGTCGTGGTTCGCGACGACTTCGTCGCGGAAGCTAAGGGGCGCGTTTACGGGAAGAGCGTTCGTCGTCGTCGCGGCCGATGTCGCGGCCGACGTCGCCGCGGGCGCGGGCGGCGGAAAGAGCGGCGCGAGGTCGCGCGGCATCGTCGCTTCCCACGAGAGCATCCCGGCAAGCGTGTCGCGGTAGGACGCGACGGACAATATGAAAAAGGGGCTCGCCGCTCCTGCCTCGTTCACGATGCCCGCCATGCTGCTCGACGCGTTTATGTTGCGCAGAAGGATGTCCGGCGCCGGCAGGGCAAGCGCGGAGAAAACGCTCGCGCCGGTCGTCGTCGCGCCCGCAAGGGAGAGGAGCCGCACCGCGCCGGCGGCGGGCGGATGCGAAAGAGAATCCGAGATCGCCTGCGCGAGCGCCGCGCCCGCGCCGGATACCTGCGCGCGCTCGTCGACGAATATCGGCGCGGATGCGACCGGGGCGGGCGCGACGGGCGCCGTTTCCGCGCGGTAGCGCGTGTAGGCGACAGACGCTCCGGCGGCGCCCGCAACGAGAAGGAGCACGCCGGCGGCGACGTACCAGAGGCCGGCGCCCGCGCCGCGGGGCGGGGCCTCCGGCGCGGACGGGGCGGGCGCGGCGTCCTGTTCGGCCGCAAGCACGGTCACGGGCGATGCGTTCGTTTCCTTCACGCGCGACGTGAAGTCCTCCGCGTACGTGTGAATGGGCGTCGGGCCTTCGGAGGGGACGGGCGCGGGCGGCTGGGGAACGGGCGGGGCTTCTGCCGCAGGAGCGGGAGCGGGCGGGCGCGGCGCGAGCAGATCAAGAGGATGCCCCGGCTCGCGTATCGTATGGAACGCGCCCAAAGAGGGCATGCGCGGCTCTCGCGGAGAGGGCGCGGGCGCGGGAGGATGTTCGGGCGCTGGCGCAGGCGGCGGAAGCGCGCCCGATTTCGGCGGCGGCTCTTCCGGGAGCGGCGCGAGGTCGGGAACGCCGCCCCTCCGGAGCGTTTCGAGGTCGCCCGCGTAGGTGCGGATGTACTTCTTCGGCTTCCCCGCGAGTTCCCGGTCGAGCTCTTTCTCCGCGTCGTCGGTGCTGATGTGTGCGTCTGGAGTATCCATTCGCTTCTTATACTAGCGCGCCGGAAGCGCCCGAAAGCGGGTTATCCGCGGCTCGCGATGGTGAACTTCCGCGGGTCGTCGCACATATCGGTGAACGCGTGCGCGGCTTCCTTCAGCTTCGCCGAGGAGGATTTGCCGAAGGAGATGACCTCCACCTGGCATCCTTCGTGCAGATCGAGGTACTGGATGAGCGGGACGAAGTCGCCGTCGCCCGTCGCGAGCACGACGGTATCGAGCTTCGGCGCGAGCTTCACCGCGTCGATGGCGAGGCCGACGTCCCAGTCGGCTTTCTTCGCGCCGTCGGCGAAGACCTGCAGGTCCTTGATCTTCGTCTCGATGCCCATCTTGGTGAGCGCTTCGAAGAAATTCTTTTCCTCGCCGCTCTCCGTCCGGATGACGTAGGCGATGGCGCGCACGAGAATGCGGCCGCCGACGGCTTCCTCGAGGATCTTGCCGAAGTTGACGCGCGCCTTATAGAGATGTTTGGCGCTGTGGTAGAGGTTCTGCGTGTCGATGAACACGCCTACGCGCTGCGCCGGATGTTTGATGACTGCCATAAAAAGACGTTATGAAATAGCGAACGTGTTAAAAGCGGCGGGTGCCGCATTTCCATACTACCATCATCCCCGCGGGATGGTTGTTATTTCTTCAACCCGAGCTTTTTGACAACCGCGTTGTAGCGGCGCTTGTCGTTCGCTTCGAGATAGCGCAGGTGCGAGCGGCGGTCGGCGACCATCTGGAGGAGGCCGCGACGGGAATGGAAATCCTTCGGGTTCTTCTTCAGGTGCTTGGCCAGCTCATCGATCTGCTTGGAGAGGAGCGCGACCTGCACGTCCGGCGAGCCGGTATCCGCGTCGTGGCGGGCGGCATCTTTGATGATCGCCGCCTTTTTCCTGGTGGTAAGCATGAGCAACCCCACCTTACCACGTCTTGACTTATTTTGCAAGCCTTGCGGACGCTGTCGAGATGAGCGCCGCGAGCTTTCGCGTATTCCCATGCGAAAGCATTCCGCGATACGACGCAACGGTTTCTTCGCTCGGATTCCTGCTGACCGCCTTCAACATCCGCCGCTTGGTATTCGTCCGCAGCACGCGATGATGCGGAAATTGTACCCAGCCGAGAAAATCAATACCGGTTGTCGGCGTTCCAGTTCACGTTGACTGCGCAACCGGCGACTCGTTTTGTGCGCGTTGCCATCCTTGCCACCGCCCATAGAACCGCTCTCTGGGCTGAATCGTATGCGGGACCTCGAAGTCCGCCAGCAATGCGCACCAACTACCAAGATTTTTTACAAACGGCTTGCGCGCGCTCCGTGCGACCGTAGTCGCATGGATTCTGGCAGAAAGTCGTCTCAAAATCCCCGCGCCGAAACCGTAGTCGCGGCGTCATTAGAGATTAGATCGG
>JAKAJJ010000037.1 GCA_021813835.1 bacterium
CCGCCCCGCCCGCCGCGGCGCGCGCGGGCGGGGCGCTTGCCGCGGGTACGCCCGCTCCGCCGGCCGTCCTCGGCATAGAGACCGCACCATCCGCCGCCCTCGCCGTGTCCGCCGCCGCAAGCGCGCCGTCCGCATCCGTCCCCGCCTGGCTCGCCGGCCTCCTCACCGCGCCGGCGCACGCGATGGTCGCGCTCGGCCTCGCGCTCCTCGCGCTCGTGCTCCTCCTCCTCGCCATCGCGGTTTTCGTCAAGATCCGCATCCAGCACCCGCGCGTCATCGCCGGCGGCGCGGCGCTCATCTGCGTCGTCTTGACCGCGCTCTTCCTCACCGTCGCGCTCATCCGCCCGGTCGGGCTTCCCTCCGGCCCCGCAGCCGCGACGACGACGCTCCGCTGACGCTCGTGGTATCCTCTTTCGCATATGCATTTCATTCAAATGACGAGGAGACGGTGGATTGTCGCGGGGATTTCCGCCGCCGCGCTCGTCGGGGCGGGGGCGGGCGCGTGGTACTACGCGCGGATGCAGGTGCCGGCGTTCCCCCTCGATCCGGCCGACACGATCGCATCGTGGACGTTCAAAGGCGCGTATTCCGGCAACGCGGCGCTCACGGCGCAGGCGACCGCGGACATCGCGCACCTCGAGTCCCTCCTGGGAAAGGGGAAGTATGATGATTACGACCTCTACATCGGCATCGGCAACGACGACAATCTTCTCGGCGACGGCAAGGGCGCGTACGACGCCTACGATCGCGCGGCGGACATACACCCGACGAAAGGTCTCGCCTACGCGAACCTCGGACACCTCTTCGACGAGCTCGGCGCCTACCGCACCGCCGCCGCCGCGTACGCGAAAGCGGTCGCGGTGGAGCCCGGCATGCTCGAGTACCATCTCGAACGGTTGTCGTTCCTCACGACGCGCTTCCCGACGGACACCGCGCTCATTGCCGCCGCTCTGGCCGATTCCGCGAAGCAGTTCGGCGACGTCGCGCAGGTGCTCCAGATAGAGGCGCAGTGGCTCGAGAGCCAGGGCCGCTACGGCGACGCGGTGCAGGCCTGGGAGCGCGCGAAGCTCCTGTCGCCCGGGCGCGACACCTCCGCGATCGATGCGCAAATCGCGCGGGACAAGGCGAAGGAATCGCAATGAAATACGTCGAGCGCGCGTACCCCTGGCTCCTCCTCGCGCCCGTCCTCCTGCCCGTCGTCGTCTGGAGCGGCCTCATCTACCCCTACCTCGTCCCGAAGACGCTTTCGTTCTACGCGGCGAGCTTGCTTGCCGCCGGCGCGTTCGCGCTCCTCGCGGCGGGCGGCCGCGCGTTCTTTTGGGAGCGCCTGGCGCGCCGCGAGGCGTGGGTCCCCGCCGCCCTGCTTGCGCTCGCGTACGTCGCGAGCGTTTTCGGAATCGATTTCTACCGCAGCTTCTGGTCGGTCTTCGTGCGCGGCGACGGGCTCCTGATGCTCACCTGCGCCGTCGCCGACTTCTACCTCATCCTGCTTTCCGCCGACCGCGCGTTCTTCGAGCGGCTCGTGCGCGCCGCCGCCCTCGTCGGCGGCTTCGTCGCCGTCTACGGCATCGGCGAGTGGCTCCTGGGCGGCGGCCGCATCGGGAGCTTGCTCGGCAACGCGGCGTTCTTCGCGAATTACGTCGCGCTCGCGTTCTTCGCCACGCTGATGGCGGCCGGCGGACTTGCCGGCGGATGGCGCCGCGCCGCCTACGCCGGCGCGGCGCTCGAAGTCCTCGCCATCGTGCTGACCGCCACCCGCGGCACGATCCTCGCGCTCCTGGTCGCCTTCCTCGCGGTGCTCGCCTTCTATGCGCTCTTCGGGGAGGGGAGGCGCCGCGCGGGGGCGGCGTGGACCCTCGGCGCGCTCGTGGTCCTCGGCGGGCTCTTCTTCGCCTTCCGCGCGGAACTTGCGACGGTGCCGTTCGCGCCCGTCGCGCGCGTCGCGTCCATCTCGCTTGCCGACCCGGACGTCGCGAGCCGCCTCTTCATCTGGAAGAATATGATCGGGCAGATCGCGGCGCATCCCTGGCTCGGCGTCGGTGCCGAGCACATCGACGTGCTTTTCAATACCTTCTACGACCCGACGCAGATTTCCGAGCAGTGGTTCGACCGCTCGCATAACGCTTTCCTCGACTACGCCGCGCAGTACGGCATCGGCGGACTCCTCCTCTACCTCGCGCTCATCGCGTCGTTCCTCGTCGCCGCGCGCCGCTTCGCGCGGCGGGGAGACGCGCGCCTTGCCGGACTCGCCGCCCTTCTCGCGCTTACGTACGCCGTGCAGAATTTCTTCGTCTTCGATACCGTCTCCTCTTTCTGGCTTCTCCTCGCGCTCCTCTCCGCGCTCCTCGCCGCATCGCTCCCCGGCGCGCCTCGCGAAACGCTCCCGTTCCCCGCGTGGGTGCGCGTCCTTTCGTGGCCGTTCGCGGCAATTCTCGCGCTCCTCATCATTCCCGTTTCCGTCCGCCCGGCGCTCGCCGCATCCGACCTGATGCAGGCCTACCTCTACCAGATCGTCGACGTCCCGAAGGAGGCGCTCTACCTCGCGCGGGGAATCGCGCTCGGCACCTACGGCGACCTCGAGTACGGCTACGAGGCCTACGATATGTACGCGAACCACCAGGCCTCCGTTCTCACGGGCTCCGCGCGCGGGGTCGCATACCGCGCCGCGCTCGGCATCCTCACCGCGGACTTCATCCGTTATCCCTACGACGCGCGCACGGCGCTCTACCTCGCCCACGTGCTCACGCTCGCGCCGCCGGGCGTCGCGAGCGACCGGAATTTGCTTTCCGCCGCGCTCGCGCGCGCCATCAAGGAATCGCCGAAGCGCTCCCAGCCCTGGTACATCCTCGTGAACCTCTCGCTCGACCGTGCCAATGCCTCGCCGCCCGGTTCCGCCGCGCGCCTCGCCGGCTATGCCGCCGCCCGCGACCTCCTGAACCGCTACATCGCGCTCGTGCCGACCCTCTCCGAACCGCACTTCGTGCTCGCGGAACTCGAACTCGCCGCGGGCAATACCGCCGCCGCGGCCTCCGCCGCGGCGGCGGGGAAAGCCGACTATGCGAGCGACCTTTCTACCGCACGCC
Organism: bacterium; assembly: GCA_021813835.1. Lineage (GTDB taxonomy): Bacteria > Patescibacteriota > Minisyncoccia > Phycocordibacterales > Phycocordibacteraceae > C7867-001. The sequence goes on from JAKAJJ010000037.1 coordinate 3,084, forward strand.
GCGCGGCGGGGTATTATGAAAGCGTGAAGGACTGGGGGAATGCCGCCTTTTTCCTCGCCGAGGTCGTCCGGCTCGCTCCTTCCGACGCCGCGTCGCGCTACGACCTCGCGAAAGTGACGTACCTTTCAGGCGACCCCTCCGGCGCCGCGGCCATCGTCGAGGGTCTGCGCGCGAGCGATCCGGCGATCCTCGGTACGGACCCGAATTTCCTTTCCGCCATCACCGCCTATGAACAATCGAAGCGCTGACCGGCGCGAGACCGAACGGCGGGTTCTCCCTTTCGTCGTGGAGTTCGTCAAATTCGCGGCGGGGTTCGCCGCTATCCTCGCTATCGCCCTCGTCGCGCTCCACGCCGCGGCGGCCTCGATGCCCTGACGCGCGCCGCCCGGCGCTGCACAAGTGCCGCAGAAAGTTTGCAGTTGCAGAAGGTGCCCTTCTGCAGTAGGATGACCCGCGTACGAGCCGAAGACCGTAAGTGGCCCCGCGGGACAGGCGAAGGCGCCGTCCCCGGGACGGGAATCTTACGCAGGGGCCCGCCACACTGCAGAAGTGTGACGGGGAACTCTCTCTTCATAATCGTTCGTACAGAACACCAGCTATGGCACTATCACGGAGCAAGAAAAGCGACATACTCGCGAAGCTCGCCGATGCGTTCGCGGAGGCGTCGGCCGTGGCGTTCGTCGGCTTTACGAGGATCACCGTGCATGACGCCTCGCGTCTGCGCCGGGAGCTCGCGAATGCCGGCGTACGGTATTTCGTCGCGAAGAAGACGCTCATCAAGAAAGCGCTCGCGGAGCGCGGATATGCGGGCGCGCAGCCAGAATTGCCCGGCGAAATCGCCGTCGCCTGGACGACGGGCGACGTGCTCGCGCCCGCGCGCGGCGTCTACCAGGAAGGCGCGCGGATGAAAGGCGCGCTCGCGCTCCTCGGCGGCGTGTTCGAGGGCGCGTTCGCGGACGCGGCGAAAATGGCCGCGCTCGCGACGATCCCGCCCTTGTCGGTCCTGCGCGGAATGTTCGTGAACATCATCAACAGCCCGCGGCAGGGACTCGTCATCGCGCTCGACAAGATTCGCGAACGAAAAGCGGCGTAAGGTTATCAATCGATTAATCGCATACTATGACCGATGAAATGAATCAGGCGGCGGCTCCGGCGGCGGAAGCCCCGGCGGAGGTTCCGGCGAAATTCAAAAAGCTCGTGGAGGACATCGAGCAGATGACCGTCCTCGAGCTCTCCGAGTTCGTCAAAGTGCTCGAGAAGAAGTTCGGCGTTTCCGCCGCGGCCGCCGCCGGCCCCGCCGCCGGCCCCGCCGCTCCGGCCGAGGAGGGCAAGTCGACTGTCGACGTGGAACTCACGGATACGGGCGGCAACAAAATCGCCGTTATCAAGGCGGTGAAGGAAGCGCTCGCGCTCGGCCTCAAGGAGGCCAAGGACCTCGTCGATGCGGCGCCGTCTCTGCTCAAGCAGGGAATGAAGAAGGAGGATGCCGAGGAGCTCTCGAAGAAGCTCGAGGCGGCGGGTGCGAAGGTAACGTTGAAGTAACTTTTCGCAATAAACCGAGCACCATGGTTGCCATGGTGCTCGGTTTTGCATTTTCAGGGCCGCGCCCGTACACTGGCGGACACGTATGGAATCGCTCGCCACGCTTTTCGGGTCGCCGGCGCGCCTCAAGATGCTCCGCCTCTTCGTGTTCAACCAGAGCGCCGCCCTCACGTCCGCCGAAATCGCCGCCCGGACGAAGCTCTCCAAGGAAGTCGTGCGCGCCGAGCTCGCCGAACTTCTCGCCGCCCGCTTCATCCGCAAGCGCGCCGCCCGCGCGCCCATCCGTTACCAGGCGAACCCGCGCTTCGAGCACCTCGGTGCGCTCGAGGTATTCATCCGCGAGACGACGAACGTCCGCCCGGCGCGCATCGTGTCGGCGCTCCGGCGCTCCGGCGCGCTCCGGCTCGTCGTGCTCTCGGGGTTTTTCACGGGCGTCCTCGAGCCGCAGATCGACCTCCTCCTCGTCGGCGACCACCTCGACGAACGCACCCTCGCGCATGCCGTGCGCTCGCTCGAAGCGGAATTCGGGCGCGAGATCCGCTATGCGGCGTTCCCCACCGCCGATTTCCGCTACCGGATGGGGGTCTACGACCGCCTCCTGCGCGACGTTCTCGACTATCCACACCGCCTCCTTATCGATAAGATAGGGCTCTAGAAGTGCTATACTTTTCGGCAAGCGCTCGCATCGAGGGCGCAAGCGATTAACCGCATAAATACAGCAGTATCCCTATGGTTTTCACCACCTGGGCGGATGTGCTCAGCCAATCCTTCCAAAACCTGTTCTACGGAGTGGTTGCGTTCATCCCCAATTTAGTCGTCGCAATCATCATCTTCATCGTCGGCTGGCTCATCGGCGTCGGTGTGGGTCGCGTGGTTGAACAAATCATCAGCTCCCTGCGCATCGACCAGGCGCTCCGGTCCGCCGGACTCGAGCGCTTGCTGTCCCGCGCGGGATTTGAGTTGTCGTCGGGCCGATTCCTCGGCTTCCTCGTCAAATGGTTCTTCATCATCGTCTTCCTGGTTGCGGCGCTGGGCGTGCTGCACCTTGATGCGGTGAATCTCTTCATCCGCGACGTGGTACTCGGCTACCTGCCGCAGGTCATCGTCGCCTCGCTCATCCTGCTCGTCGCGGCCGTCGTCGCGGTCGCGGCGGAGCGGGTGGTCGTCGGTTCCGCGAAGGCGGCGAATCTGCATGCCGCCGGCTTCATCGGCAGGGTGGCGCGCTACGCCATCTGGGTGTTCGCGATCCTCGCGGCGCTCTCCCAGCTCGATGTGGCCCCGATATTTATGCAGACCCTCTTCACGGGCGTCGTCATCGCCGTGTCGCTTGCGGTCGGCCTCGCTTTCGGCCTCGGCGGCCAGGGGGCGGCGGCGCGCTACCTCGAACACCTCCAGGAGGACGTCCGGCGCTAACGCACGCATTCGGAGTGAAAAACCCCGCGAAAGCGGGGTTTTTCGTTTCTCCGGCGACTCCGTCTTTCGACCGCCTGCACAAGTTCAGATACATTTGGCACTCCTCATAACTGAGGAGATATGCGGATTTTCAGCACGGTGCGGGGTACAG
>JAKAJJ010000038.1 GCA_021813835.1 bacterium
CTCCGGGCCTGGCAGGGGCTCGGGTACAATCGCCGCGCGAAGCTCCTCCATGCGGCCGCCAAAGACATCGCGGAGCGGGGAATGCCGAAGACGGCCGAAGATCTCGAGCGCTTGCCCGGGATCGGGCCGTACACGGCGCGCGCCGTCGCGGCTTTCGCGTCCAACGACGATGTCGTTTTCATAGAAACGAATATCCGCACCGCGGCGATAGAGCATTTCTTCCCGCGGAAGAAAAAGGTGAGCGACGCGGAGATAGAAAACGTGCTCCGCGCGGCGCTGCCGCGGGGGAGGGCGCGGGAGTGGTACGGCGCGCTCATGGACTACGGCGCTTCCCTCAAGCGCGCCGGCGTCTCGCATAACGCGCGGAGCGCGGGCTATGCGAAACAGGCCCGCTTCGCGGGTTCCGCGCGCGAAGCGCGCGGCGCGGTTTTGCGCTCGCTCGTCCGCGGCGCGTCCTCGCGCTCCCGCCTCGCAAATCTCCTCGGCGCGGAGCGCCGCGCGCAGGTGCGCGCGGCGCTCGACGCGCTCTGCAAAGAGGGGCTGGTGACCAAACGCGGCCCGATCTACGCGCTTCCCTAGAGCATGTCCGAAAACCTCCCCTGCCTGCACTGTCGTTTTTTGGCCTGCGGCGCGCTCGCTTCGTCCTCGCTGACAGTACGGTTCGGACTCCAGTTCGGCGCCTCGGCGCAAAAACCGGCAGTTCGGCTTGGGTGCCGCGGGTTTTCAGACATGCTCTAGCGGAAGTCGCGGATAAGAGAGGTCGTCGCGACGCCGGCGACGGCGAGGAAGCCGCCGGTCGCGACGAAGAGCGCCGGATAGCTGCCGACGAGGAGGATGCCGCTTCCCACGAGAGGCGCGATGAGGTCGGCCAAGGGCCAGATGCCGCGGAAGACGCTCACCGAATTGACGTCCTTTTCCGACACGCGGCGGAAGAAGTGCCCCTCGGTCATGCTTTCGACGAGCGCCGCGCCGATGCGCGAAACGACGAGGATGGCGAGTATGGCGAGGAGCGGCGTCGCCCTCGTGACGGCGCCGAGCGCGGCAAGCGCGCCGCCCGCGATGAGGAAGCCGGCGAACATCATCTCCTTGTCGCCGAGGAAACGGTCGGCGATCCATCCCGCCGGGTACTCCACGACGACGTAGGGGATGAGCATAATGGAGAACATCCAGCCGAGTTCCCCCCAGGGGATGCCGAGAACGCCATGGAGGTAAACGGGCACGTAGAGCGGCGCCCAGACGTAGAAGAGGTAGAGGAAGAGATGTCCGACGGTGACAGCGGCGAGATCGCGGTCGCGCAGGATGCAGGAAAGCGTGTCGCGCATCGCCGAGATCTTGGGCGGCGCGCTCTCGGGCAGGCGCCGCGCCGCGAACAGGACGATGAACGGCACGAGAGCCGCCGCCGCCGCGAGGAAAACGCGTCCGTAGGCGTCCGAGCCCGCGAGGAGAGCGCCCATCAGGAGCGGCGCGGCGAGCGCGGCGACGTTCCACGCCGTGAGGAAGAGCGTCCGGACGCGCCCCGTCGTCCCCTCCTCGGCGACGGTCGCTTCAAGGAGCAGGTCGAGCTCGTACGCGAGGAAGGGCTGAAGCGCGACGGAGACGGCGATAAGGAATGCGCCCGCAAGCGCGCTCGGGTGCGCGGCGAGAGCGAGGAGAGAGACCATTTCCAGGAAAGCGAAGGCGAGCGCAAGCTGCTGCGCGCCGTAGCGGGCGACGAGGCGCGGCAAAAACGGGAAAGCGAAGCACGCGCCGAGCGCGCCGAGCGCGACGACGAGCCCGGCGTACGCCTCCGGCATAAAGGAAGCGAGGTAGGGGAGCAGGATGTAGATGATGGCGGTGGAAAAGAGCGCGAAGAAGAAATTTCCGACCGAAAGCACGACGCGGGGGCGCATTACCCGAAAGGGTAGCACAGGTCCGCGGCGCGAAGCGCCGCGGGGTGTCCAAATGCACGCTACCAAGCGAGAGAGGTGAAATGAAATGCAGATTTCATTTCCCGAACGAGCGCAGGGAGAAAGCTTGTCCGCTTTACTACCAAGCGAGAGAGGTGAAATGAAATGCAGATTTCATTTCCCGAACGAGCGCAGGGAGAAAGCTTGTCCGCAAGCTTACATCCCGATAAGGACCGGAATGACCATCGGCGCCTTGTTCGTGCGGCTGAAGAGGAAGCCGGCCATCGTGTCCGTGAGCGCGTTCTTCACGTAGTCGAGGTCGATGGGATTCATATTGCGCGTCGAATCCTCGATGGTCTTCTTGATGAGGAGCCGCGCCTGGTTGAGGAGGTCCTGGCTCTCGCGCAGGTAGATGAACCCGCGGCTGATGATGTCCGGGGACTTGCGCAGTTTTCCGGTCTTCATATTCACGCTCGCGATGATGACGAACATCCCGTCCTTGGCGAGCGCCTGGCGGTCGCGGATGACGACTTCCTGCATATCGCCGATAGTGAAGCCGTCCACGACCAAGGGCGCGGAGGGCACTTTTTGCTTGTGGACGCGGAGTTCCGTGCCGCCGATGACGTCGATGACGGTTCCGTTGTCCGGGATCACGATACGGTCTTTCGGAAAGCCCGACTGCTCCACGGCCCGCGCGTGGCACGTCGTCATCGAGCGGTAGCCGTACCCCGGCATAAAGAACGTCGGATGCACCTGCTGGTTGATCCAGACGAGCTCGCCCGTGTTGCCGTGGCCGGTCGAGTGGACGTCGGACGAGCGGTAGTGGATGAGCGTGACGCCGTGGCGGTAGAGGTTGTCCTTGAGCTTCTGCACGGCGATCTCGTTCCCCGGGATGACGGAGGAGGAGAGGACGATGGTATCGCGCTCGGTGAGCGTGATGTTCTTGTGCTGGCGCGTCGCGATGCGCATGAGCGCGGCGAATTCCTCGCCCTGCGCTCCGGTCGAGAGGATAACGATCTTGTCGGGCGGATAGTTGCCGATGTCCTGGGCGGGGATGATGGTACTCTTCTCGATCTTGAGAAGGCCGGTCTTCTCGGCGATCTCGAGATTGGTGCGGATGGAGCGCCCTTCGGTGACCACTTTCTTTCCGAGCTTCTCCGCGATGCGGATGATGTGGACCATACGCTCGAATTGCGACGCGAAGGTGCCGATGATGAGGCGGCCGGACACCGTCTTCACGATGTCTTCGAGGGTCTGGATGACGCGCTTTTCCGGGATGGAGAAGCCGTCTTTTTCGGCGTTCGTCGAATCGGCGATGAAGAAGATGTTCTTGTCCTTGCCGATCTCCCCCCAGACCCTCTTCTCGCGCTCGGACGGGATGCCGTCGTCGTGGTCGAGCTTCAGGTCGCCCGTGATGACGACGTTGCCTTGCGGCGTTTCGACGGAGACGCCCATAGAGTCGGGGATCGAGTGCGTGACGGGGAAGAATTTCACGCGCGTCGAGCCGACGGTGATCGACTGGCCGGCTTCCACCGTGACGATCTCCGGTTTCGGCACGTCCGGATACTCCTCCTGGCGACGCTGGATCATAATGCCGGTCAGGTTCTGCGTGTAGATGGGCGGCGTGCCGAAGCGCGGCAGGACGAACGGCACGCCGCCGATGTGATCCAGGTGGCCGTGCGTGATGATGACGCCCTTCACGCGATCGGCGTTCTTCTCGAGGTACTTGGTGTTCGGAAGCACGTAGTCGACGCCCGGGCTCGCGTCCTCCGAAACGAATTGGAAGCCCGCGTCGAAGACGAGGATATCGCCCGTTGCGCCGATCTCGACGGCGAGCATATTGCGGCCGACTTCCTCCACGCCGCCCAAGGGAACGACGCGGACGACGTTCTCGGGGGGTTTCTCCGGGTAGTAATCGACTCCCCGCGCGGAAGCGCGCGCAAGGGCGGTCGGCCGGCGCAGGATGCGCTGGATGCGCCGCGTGGCGCCGCCCGGGCGGCCGCCCGGCGCGCGCCGTCCGCGCCGTTCAAAGCGTCGCGGACCGCGCGCGGGGAATGGCCGTCCGCCCGGCGCGTCCGGCCGGGCGCGTTCAGGCGCGGGTGCGGGTGCGGGTGCTGGATTCATAATGATGGGTTGGTTAATGAAGATCGCGAATTAATAAACTCCGCTGACAAAGTTTTCTCCCCTGCGCGTTCCTCGGAAGAATGTTTGGCGTCATACGTTCTTCGCTCGGTTCGCGCGGCGGCAAGAAAACCCGTACGAAAATTTAGTGCGCAAAGAACGGCCAAACGGCGTCGGTCGCGCGGTACCACCGCGCCACCGTCGCGTAGCGGTCGGCCGGCGTGACGATCTGCGGCAATTCGACGCCGCGCAGGTCCTTCGGCAGCGCATAGGTGAAATCCGGAGAGTACAGGAACGCGGCCGGATAGTCCGCGGCGATGTCGTCCTCGATCTTCTGCAGATCGGCCGCGCGCGCGTTCGGATCGGCGTTCGTGCGCGCATCCTGGAGGAGCGCATCCACCGTCTTGTTCGCGTAAAGCGCGATGTTGAGGCCGGGGTCGTTCTGCTCCTGCGAGTCCCAGAAGGCATAGAGGTCCTGGTCGCGGCCGATGACCATTCCGTAGAGGAGCGCTTCGTACTTGCGCGGCCGGATGACGTTCTGGGAGAGATCGCCCGGTTCGTAGAGCTCGATGTCGACGGAGATGCCGAGCTTTTCCCAACCCGCTTTTACGGCGCTCGCGACGCTCTTCAACTCGGGAACGTTCGACGTGCGGATAGTGATGCCGTCGAGGGCCAGCTTCGCGGGAGCGTTTTTCCAGGCGCGCGCATTGCCGTCGTAGACCCAGCCGGCCGATTCGAGCACCTGCGCCGCCGCCGCCGTCGGATTTGCGGCGGCGGGCACGGGTACCTGCCGCACGCTTCCGCCGGGCGGCACGGGTCCCATGATCGCGCTCGCGTATCCTCCGAGCACGGTGCCGACGAGATAGTTCCGGTCGACGGCGAGCGACAGCGCCTTGCGCACCTCCGCGCGCGCATACGCCTTGTTCTCGCTCGGGTTCCAGAAAACGCCGAAGACGCGGGCATACGGCGCGGTGAGAATATGCTTCGCCGACACGTCGTACGCGCTTTCGACGGCGCCCGCGGCGAGCGCTTGCGCAAGATCCTCCGTGCGCGAGTAGAAATCGACCGTGATGCCGTCGAGGTACGGCCGGCCGAGCGCGTAGTAGGGATTTTCGACGAGCGACACACTTTGGATGAGCCCCGATGCGTCGCGCGAGATGCCCGCGACCATGAACGGCCCCGCGCCGACCGGATCCGTTTCGAGGTTCGAGAACGGGAACTGCTCGTCGGAGATTCCCTGCCACAAGCGCGCCGGAAGGATGCCGAGGGTCGTGAGGCCGAGGAACGGCGCATAGGGTTTCGGGAGCGTGAAGCGGACGGTGCGCGCGTCGACGGCGTCGGCGCTGACGCCCGCCCAGTCGGCGTATTCCGGGCTCTTCAGGGCGGCGTCCTGCGCTTTCCCTACGGTAAAAACGACATCGGCCGCCGATACCGCCGAACCGTCGGAGAATTTCGCATTCGGGCGCAGGGTGAACGTATAGGTCTTGCCGTCCGGCGACACCGTGTAGCTCTCGGCGAGGTTCGGCTCGAGCGCGCCCGTTCCCGACAAGCCCATAAGGCCGGCATACGTGAGAGCCGCGAGATCGCGGTCGGCGTCGGAAATGGCGAGGAGCGGATTGATGAACCGCGGGCTCCCGACTTCGCCCTCGACGAGCGTCCCGCCGTACGCCGGAACGCTCACGAGGAGCGACTGCTCGAGCGCGTAGAGGCCGGCGAGGGAAGCGACGCCGACCAGGAGCGCGAGCGCGTAAAAGATGGCGCGGTCGCCCGAGCGCAGAGCGCCGACGCGCGTATCGAGCCCTTCGAGAAAGGGGATGCGGTAAACCCGCGCAAGCCGCTCTCGGGCGCGCGCGAGGCGTTCCCGCGCGCGCTCTGCCCCCGTCATGCCCCCGACAGAAGGAAGTTCGCTATCGCCGCGAGCACGAGAATGACCGCGATAGCTATGGTCGCGTTGAATAGGAACTTTTCGGCGCCTCTGCGCTTGTAGAACGTTGACGCGAAATTATCGCCTCCGAAGGCCCCGCCTAACGTCGCGCCGCGCTGCTGGAGCACGATGCCGACGATGAGGAGGATTGAGAGGATGATTTCCGCGTACGGCAGTGCCGATACGAGTGCCTCCATCTGTA
>JAKAJJ010000002.1:0-26912 GCA_021813835.1 bacterium
ATCTCGACGGCTCCTCGAGCGAAGGGAGCGCGGTGGAGAAGGTCTATCGCTATCCCGGAACGTACCTCGCCGCCGTAACGGCGACCGACGGCGCGGCGACCGCCCGCGCCGAAATCGTCATTACCGCCGCGCCCGCGCAGGTGCGCATCTCCGCCGTTTCGAGCGAGGGGATCACGCTCGCAAATGACGCGAGCGAGCGCCTCGACCTCTCCGGCTGGCGTCTTTCGACAAGCGGCGGGTTCTTCCGCCTTCCCGAGGGGACGGCGCTTTTGCCGGGAGCGAGCGTGCTTTTCCCCTACGACATAACGAACGTGCCGCGCGCCTTCGAAGCGGCGCTCTTTTATCCCGACGGCGTCGTTGCCGCGCGGTACGCGCCGCCCCGGGAACCGTTTGCGCAGGACGACATAGCGCAACCTCCCGCGCCCGGGACTGGTTCTTCCTTAGTGCAGACGGTCGAACCTGCCCTTACGAGCATTAGCGGCACGGCGCATGAAAAGGAAGCAGTAGGCGCCCCCGCGGCGGCGACGGAGCTCGCCGCCGCGGGGGCGGCATTGCCCGCCGCCTCGTCGGCTCCGCCGGCGGGCGCTCCGGCGCCCGCGTCGCGCCTGTCGCGCCTCCTGCGTTCTCCCTGGACCTACGGCCTCGTCGGCATCATCACGCTCGCCGGCGGCGCGTTCATCTTCCTCTAGTCCGTACGCCGCTTTTACGCTACGCTTTCCTTTACGAATGACTAACCAAAAACTCGTCCTCGTCACCGGAGGTGCGGGCTTCATCGGCTCGCACCTGTGCGCGCGCTTGGTAAAAGACGGTCACAAGGTCATCTCGCTCGACAACTACTTCACCGGAAGTCGCGAGAACCACGTTCCCGGCGTGGAATATCGCGAAGGTCACACTAAGGATATTGAAAAGCATATTCCGGAAACGCCCGACCTCATCTACCACCTCGGCGAATACTCGCGAGTTGAAAAAAGTTTGCAGGAGCCCGCGCGGGTATGGGATTTGAACAAAGACGGCACTTTCGGCGTTCTCGAATTTTGGCGCGCGAGAGGCGGGAAACTCGTGTATGCCGGTTCTTCTACGAAATTCGGCGACGGCGGGCTCGGGCGCGATCAGAGCCCCTACGCGTGGACGAAAGCGACCAACACCGAACTCGTTCGGAATTACAGCGCCTGGTACGACCTCCCGCACGCCATCACGTATTTTTATAACGTCTATGGCCCCGGCGAGCGCGCCGGTGCTTATGGAACAGTGATCGAAATATTCCGCCGGAAATACCTGGTGGGAGAGCCGCTTGTCGTGAATGCTCCGGGAACGCAAAAAAGGAACTTTACCCACGTTGACGACATCATCGAGGGTCTCATGCTCGTCGGCGCGAACGGGACGGGAGACGATTTCGGCATCGGCGACGAACATGCCTATTCGATATTCGAAGTCGCGCGGATGTTCGGAGGAAAAATTGAAATGGGTCCGGAAAAGCCCGGGAATCGTATGTATTCCGACATCGATACTTCAAAAACGCGCGCGCTCGGCTGGATTCCCAGAAAGAATCTTGCCGATTACATAAAGGAAATCCGCGGCGTATGAAGCGCGTGCTCGTCTTCTCGCTCGCGTACTTCCCGCACGTGGGCGGCGCGGAAATCGCCCTTCGCGAGATTACCGACCGCATTCGGGATATTGAATTCCATATCGTTACGCTCCGTTTCGGCGGGGAAGCGCGCGAGGAACGCATCGGAAACGCGCTCGTGCACCGCATCGGAGCCGGTTCGTCGTACGTCCAAAAAATCCTTTTCGTTCCGCGCGCCGCCCGCGAAGCGATGCGGCTCCATCGGGAACGCCCTTTCGACGCGTTTTGGGCGATGATGAGCTATATGCTCTTTCCCATCGTGCTCCTTCGGCGCCGCGGCATCTCGCTCCCGTACCTCCTTACCCTTCAGGAAGGCGACCCGTTCGAACACGTGTTCAACAGGTTGCGCATTATGCCGTTTCGGCCGCTCCTCGCGTCCGGGTTCAGGAACGCCGCCGCCGTCCAGGCGATTTCCTCGTTCCTCGCGCGGTGGGCGATGCGCGCCGGATTCCACGGTACGCCCGATGTCATTCCGAACGGCGTCGACACCGCGCGCTTCTCGCGGCGCTATGCGCCCGAAGAGATCGACGCGTCAAAACGCGACCTGGGCAAGGTGAAGAACGATGTCTTTCTCGTGACGACCTCGCGGCTCGTGAGGAAGAACGCGATCGACGACGTCATCCGCGCGCTCCCGCTCCTGCCGGAGAACGTGCATTTTGTCGTCTACGGCATCGGGCCGGACGAGGCGATTCTGAAAGGTCTTGCCGCGGAGCTCGGCGTCGCGGATCGCGTGCGTTTCATGGGCCAGATCGGGCACGACGAAATGTCTCTCGCGCTCGCTGCACGCGATATCTTCATCCGGCCGAGCCGCTCGGAAGGAATGGGAAACTCCTTCATCGAGGCGATGGCGGCCGGATTGCCGGTGGTCGCCACGCAGGAAGGCGGCATCGCGGATTTCCTCTTCGATGCGAAGCGGAATCCCGGGGAAGAGACGACCGGCTGGGCGGTCGACAAGGACTCGCCCGAACAGATAGCCGGGGCCGTGGAAGACATCCTCGCGCGCCCGGAGGAGGTCGCGCGGGTAACGGCGGCGGCCAAGCGCATGGCGCTCGAGAAGTACGACTGGGACCTCATCGCCCGGGAAATGCGCGCGGCGTTCGACCGGGTATTCGCGTCCCGCGCCTCCGGCGCGGGTGTATAGTGCGGGCAGGCCACCTTCGTGACGGGGAGGAGTTATGTCCGAAAGCCCTTTCGATGCGTACGCTAAAAACGTCTTCCGGCGGTTCGAGGAATGCGTGAAGGCCTATCAGCTGTTCTGGCTCGCGGTGTTCTGGGGGCCTTTCGCCGTCCCCACTGCGCCTCTGCGCGCTCCCGAAGCCGAACCGGGCGGCAAGGCGGAAACGCTCCGCCTCGCCTACAGCCGCCCCTAAAGACGCAAGCCCCGGCAACGCGTGCCGGGGCTTCGCTGCGCCCTCCGGTTCGACCGCCCGCGCGGAACCCGCTAGAATGGGCGTATGAGGATCGCGCTCGCAACGCCCCTGTACCCGCCCGACATCGGCGGCCCGGCGACCTACGCCAAGGCGCTCGTTGACGGCCTTCCCGGGCGGGGCATCGAGGTCGAACTGGTGAAATTTTCAGACGTTCGGCGCCTGCCGAAGGTCATTCGGCACTTCGCGTATTTTTTGCGCGTCCGCCGCGCACTGCGCCGCGCGGACCTCGTGCTCGCGCTCGATCCGGTCTCGGTCGGCCTGCCCGCCTGCCTCGCGGCGCGGCGGGCGGGCAAGCCGCTCATCGTGAAGATCGTCGGCGACTACGCGTGGGAGCAGGGCCGCCAGCGTTTCGGGGTCACGGCTCCGCTCGACGAATTCGTGAGGGCGGCCCGCGCGCCGTTTCCGGTCCGGCTTCTGCGGCGGGTGGAGACGCTCGTCGCGCGCTCCGCGCGGCGCATCGTCGTGCCGAGCGCGTACCTCAAGGGCGTCGTGGCGGCCTGGGGCGCCGCCGCGGGCGGCGCGGGCATCCCGCCGGAGAAGATCGAGGTTATCTATAACGCCGTGCCTCTCGAAAAAATCGGAACCGTACCCGGCGCGGCGGCGGCGCTCGCGCGTCCGCTTGTCGTCACGGCCGGGCGTCTCGTGCCGTGGAAGGGCATCGACGGCGTCATCGACGCGGTGGCGGCCGTGCCGGAAGCGGCGCTCGCCGTCGTGGGCGACGGCCCCTCGCGCGCGGCGCTTATGCGCCGCGCGCGGGAGAAGCTCTCCGGGCGCTGCGCGTTCACGGGAGCGCTCCCGCACGAGGACGCGCTCGCGGTTCTGAAATCCGCGGACGTATTCGTCCTCAACTCCTCTTACGAGGGGCTCTCGCACCTCCTGATTGAAGCGCTTGCGCTTGGCGTGCCGACCGTCGCGACGAGCGTCGGCGGGAATCCGGAAGTGATAACGGACGGAGGAAACGGCCTCTTGGTTCCCGCGGGCGACGCGTCCGCGCTCTCGGCGGCTATCGCGCGCGTGCTCGGCGACGGAGCGTTCCGCGCGCGCCTGTCGGCGCGCGCGGCGGAATCCGCGAAGCGCTTCTCAATTGAGGGAATGCTCTCCCGGACATCCGGCGTCCTCCGAGAATTAGGACATCGGATGTCCTAACTTTATGAAAATCCTTTTCATCTCGAACGACCCGGCCATCCTCGACGCCGCGAGTCCCGCGCGCGCGCGGATGCGCGCGTACGCCGGCGCGCTCGCCTCGCCCCGCTTCGGGGGCGGGGAACTCCACGTCGTTTCCGTCGCGCCTTCCGGCGCCCGGGAAACGCGCGAAGGCCCGCTCTTCCTTTATCCGGTCCGCGCGCCGCGCCTCCTGCGCGTCCGCGCGCTCGCGCGCGCGGCGCGCGCGGTCATCCGCGCGCGGGGCATCGAGGTCGTCTCCGCGCAGGACCCGTTCGAGGAGGGGCTCGCGGCGCTCCGCGCCGTCCGCGGCACGAACGCGCGGCTCCACATCCAGATCCACACCGACTTCCTCTCGCCGTGGTTCGTCCGCGAGGGGAACTGGCGCTCGCCGCTCGTGCGGATGCCGCTTTTGAACCGCTACCGCCGGCGCATCGCCGATCGCGTCCTGCCTGCCGCCGCCGGGATCCGCACCGTGTCCGAGCGCGTGAAGGCATCGCTCCGCGCGCGCTACGGCTCCGCGATTCCCGAGCCGTCGGTCATCCCCGTCGCGGTGCCGGCGGACGCGCCGGAGCCCGTCGCGCTCCCGCCGCACGACTTCACCTTCGCGCTCATCGCCGTCGGCCGGCTCGAGCCCGAGAAGCGCATCGAAGACATCCTCGCCGCGCTCAAACTCGTCGTCGCGCACTACCCGATGGCCGGACTCTTCATCGTCGGGGAAGGGCGCGAGCGGCGGTACCTCGAGCGGATGGCGCGCGCTCTCGGTCTCGGGAAGAACGTCGTCTTCCTCGGCGCGCGTCCCGACGCGCGCGGCCTTATGGCGCGCGCCCAGGCCTTCATCCAGGCGAGCGCGTACGAAGGGTACGGCCGCTCGCTCGTCGAAGCGGCGCTCGCCAAGGTCCCCATCGTCACCACCGACGTCGGCATCGTGGGCGACGTGTTCAGGGGCTACGAGGACGTGCTGTCGGCGCCGGTGGCAGACCCGACGGCGCTCTCGCTCAACATCGTCGGTCTCATCGAGGACACCTCGGTCCGTCTGCAGTTGCCTATCCGCGCCGAAGCGAAGGCGCGCGCCCACCTCGCTGCCGCGGGCGACCTCACCCTGCGCGTGGTCGAAGACCTCGTACGGCTCGTATGAAGCTGCTCATCGTCACGCAAACGGTCGACACGGAAGACCCCGTCCTCGGGTTCTTCGTGCGCTGGATCGAGGAGCTCGCGAAGCGCGCCGAGCGGGTGGAAGTCATCTGCCTCGCGGAAGGGAAGTACGACCCGCCGGATAACGTCCGCGTGCATTCCCTCGGCAAGGAGCGCGGGCGCCCTCTCTTTGGCGCGCTCGCGTACGCCGTGCGGTTCAAATGGCTCGCGTGGCGGCTCCGCCGCGGCTACGACGCCGTGTTCGTGCATATGAACCAGGAGTACGTCCTCATCGCGGGGCCGCTCTGGAGGTTCCTCGGCAAGCGCGTCTACCTCTGGCGCAACCACTACGCGGGCTCCTGGAAGACCGACCTCGCCGTCGCATTCTGCACGAAAGTATTCTGCACCTCGAAGCATTCCTATACGGCCAGGTTCAAGAAGACGATCCTGATGCCGGTCGGCGTGGATACCGAGCGGTTCCATCCCGGCCCGCACGCGAAGCGGAAACGCGGCTCGATTCTTTTTCTCGCGCGGATGGCGCCGTCGAAGCGCCCCGACATCCTCCTCGACGCCCTGGCGATGCTCGCGCGCGACAATGTCCATTTCACGGCCGCCTTCGTCGGCTCGCCGCTCCCCCAAGACGCGTCCTATTACGCGGGTTTGCGCGCGCGGGCATCGACGCTCGGCTTCGGCGATTCGGTCTCGTTCCTGCCCGCGGTGCCGAACGGCGAGACGCCCGCGCTCTATCGCGCGCACGAGATTTTCGTGAACTGCTCGCCCTCCGGTATGTTCGACAAGACGCTCTTCGAAGCGGCGGCGTGCGGCTGCCGCGTCCTCACCGCGAGCGCCGACTTCGCGGCGCTCGCGGGCGAGGACTTCCGCTTCGACTCGGCCGCCGAGCTCGCCGCGCGGCTCGCGGAGAACCTCGCGGAGCCCGCCGCGGCGCAGCCGGCGGCGCTCCGCACGCTCGCCGAGGACAACGCGCTTCCCGCACTCGCACGCCGGCTTGCCGAAGTTATGGGGAAACTGCGATGATATCGGCCTTCCCGTCGAAGCGGAACGCCGGCAATCAAAAGGATGTTATATAGGAAAACCTATGGCCATTCCCGATCCGAGGTCGTTTTATGACGAGACAATGCCCCAAAAGCAGGGCGGCGACTACGAGCACGCGCGATGGCGGGCGAATCCGCTCCTGGCCGCCCAATATGAAATGACGGCCGATGCGGTCGATCGCGTCGTCGCGCCGCTCGCGCGCGGAGCCGCTCGCGTGCTCGAAGCGGGTCCCGGTCCGGGCACCTGGACGAAACGGCTTCTCGCCGCAAACGCCGCCGCGGCGTATACGCTCGTCGACATCTCGCGCGAAATGATCGCGCAGGCGCGCCGGGGTCTCTCCGGGCATGCGAACGTCACCCTCGTCGAGGGCGACTTTGCCGCGCTTGAGCCGTCGGAACCGTTCGACTTCTTCTTTTCCTCGCGCGCCATCGAATATATGCCGGACAAAGAAGCGGCAATGCGAAAAGTTTCAGAGCTCCTGCGGGCGGGCGGGCGCGGCGCGCTGATCACGAAAATGCCGAAGCCGTTCTTCGACCGGCTGCGCGGGCGCGGCCTCCGTTCTCTCCATAGCGCGCAGATTGCTCCTCGGGCGCTCGTACGTCTCTTGGAACGGAGCGGGCTCGAGGTCGGAGCGGTGCGCATCGCGACGGCGACCGTACCGCTCGTCGGCTCGGCTTCGCTCAACCGGTGGGCGTACCGGATCCTCGCGCGGCTTCCGTTCATGTTCCCGCTCACGCTCTTCGCGGAATCATATCTCGTTACGTTCCGAAAGCCCGGCATACTCGTCGAACTTTTCGGCCTGCCCGGTGTCGGGAAATCGACGCGCGCGCGCGGTCTCGAGGCGGGCGGGGAAGCCGTTCGCGTCCGCATCGGTTCACGAACCGAACTCCTGTGGCGGAACGCGCTCTTTTTCGCGCATAACCCGATCCTCTCCGCGCGGCTCTTTTTTTACGTCGTCCGTTATGCCGGTTCCCCGGCGCTCTTCTACACGAAGTTCGCCAATCTTTTCCTCGAGAAAAACGCGAAATATCAGAAGGCGCGCGCGTCGAGGAAGACGATGGTCATGGACCAGGGCCATTTTCAGAATATGCTCTCGCTCTTCGAGCGCCCGATGCCGGAAGACGCGCTCGGGCGCTATGCGCGGATTTTGCCGAAGCCCGATGAACTCTGGATTTGCGTGGCGAGCGAGGAGGAGCGCCGCCGCCGCCTCGCCGCGCGCGGCTACGGAGGGGGGAATGAATTGCGCGCGCCCGAAGCGCTCGCGGAAAATTTCAAGACAGCCGAAAAAATACTGCGGACTTCCGCGGGCCTCCGCATCCGTACCATAGAATTATGAGCATGCGCTGGACGGAGTCCGATACGTTCTTCGAGGATCGGGTGCGCCGGATCTTCAGGGAGAAGCGCCGCGTTGTCGATATAGGCGGCGGCCTCCGCATCCTCAAGGGGAAAGGGAATCGCTATGACGCAAAAAGAGCGGCGATTGTCCCGTCGCTCGGGGACGTCGAGTATGTCGTCCTCGACCCCGTGGCGGACTACGGGCCGGACATCGTGGGCGATATCCACGCCCTTCCGTTTCCGGATAATTCGCAGCCGGCCGTCATTTGCGAGTCGGTGTTGGAGCATGTCGAGGACCCTATCCGCGCCGTACGCGAATTGCATCGTGTCCTGGAACCGGGCGGTTATCTCTACGTGTATGTCCCGTTCCTGTTCTATTATCATGCGGAAAAGTCCTACTATAAGGACTACTGGCGCTTCACGAAGGACGCCGTGGCTCTTCTCTTCAAGGACTTTTCAAGCGCGGAGATCCAGCGCGCCCGCGGGCCGATGGAAACGCTCGTCCACTTGACCCCGCTCGCAAGGGCGTCTCTTCTGAGCCGTTTCGCCCGCTTTCTCGACAGGGCGTTCGGAAAGACGCGGAGCAGCCAGGTGAGCGGCTTCAGCATCTTCGCTGTTAAATGATTATGACACTTCCCGGCTCCATCTCGTACGTTACGGCGGCGCGTATGCCGACCGAAAAGGCGCACGGCGTTTCCATCGCGCATATGTGCGCGGCATTCGCCGCAGAGGGCGCCCGCGTCGAACTCGTCGTGCCGGCGCGCCGGAACCCGATCTCCGAAGATATTTTCTCGTACTACGGCGTCCCGCGCACGTTTTCGGTGCGCATGCTTCCCGCGCCCGACTTCGTCGGGCGCGGCCTCGCGCACCCGTTCTTCTTTTTTATCCAACGCCTCCTTTTCGCGCGTGCCGCGAAGCGCGCCGGTATCGCGCACGGCATCGTGTATACGCGCGAGCCGGAAATTGCGGCGGCATTTTCGAAGACGCACGCGGTCGTGTATGAAGCGCACCGCTGGCCGCGCGGCCTCGCGGGCTGGCTCACCGCGCGCCTCATCCGGAATTGCGCGCTTGTCGTCTGCAATTCAAGGGGAACGGAGGCGGCCGTCCGCGCGGCCGGCGTCAAGCGCACCCTTGTCGCGCCGAACGGATTCGACCCCGCCCAATTCGAAGGTCCGGTTCCGCCGCGCGCCGGTCTCGGCCTTCCGGGGGGAATGCTCGCGCTCTATGCCGGTTCCGATTCTTCCTGGAAAGGCGCGGGAATCGTCCGGGAAGCGGTTCCTCTCCTCGGCGCGATGTCCGCGCTCTCCGTGGCGGTCGTAGGCGGAAGAAGGGCCGGACGCGACGGGGCGCTCGTCGAGATCGGCCGCGTAAAGCCGGATAGGGTGCCCGCCTATCTGCGGAGCGCCGACATCCTCCTTCTGCCGAACACGTCCGGGAACGAAGAGTCGGAGCGTTTTACTTCGCCCGTCAAGCTCTTCGAATACCTTGCGGCAGGAAAGGCCGTCATCGCGTCCGACCTTCCCTCCATCCGGGAAATCCTCGGTCCGGATGACGCCCTCCTCGTTCCAGCCGGGAATGCCGCCGCGCTCGCGGAGGCAGTAGCGCGCCTCGCGGTGGACGTGTCGTACCGCGCGCGCCTCGGCGGGCGCGCCGCCGCGCTCGCGAAGGCGTATACATGGCGGGCCCGCGCCGCGCGCATATTATCGTCGCTATGACCATCTGCTATTTCGGCGACTACGATCCCGCCTACAACCGCACGAAAGTCATCCTGCGCGGATTTCGAGCTATGAAAATCCAAGTCATTGAGTGCCGGGAAGCGGGGACCCGCGGCTTCGCGCTCTACCGGGCGCTGTGGCGGAAGCATCGCGCATGCCGGGGGAAGTACGACCTTCTGTTCGTCGGCTACGGCAACGCACGCCTTCTGCCGGTCTTCGCGCGTTTCATCACGCGCACCCCTGTCATTTGGGATGCGCTGTATTCCCTGTATGATAATTGGATATTTGACCGGAAACTCGCTCAGCCGCACGGCGCGAAGGCGTACTGGTATTGGCTGGTCGACTGGCTCGGTTGTTTCGCGAGCACTCTCGTCATCTTGGATACGCGAGCCAATATCAAATATTTTGAGCATACGTTCGGTTTCCCAGCCAGAAAATTCGCGCGTGTTCTCGTCGGGGCCGATACGGAGACATTCCGTCCGTGCGAACGCTCGGCGGCGGAAGGACCGTTCGAGGTCGAATTCCACGGAAAATATATTCCCGTGCAGGGAACGGACGTGCTCGTCCGAGCAGCGAAACTTCTTGAGAACGACGACGTGCACATTACGATGATCGGCGGAGGGCAGGACTGCGCAAAGACGAAAAATCTTGCCGCGGAACTTGACGTGCGGAATGTCACCTTCCTGCCGACGCTTCCCCTCGCCGAGATACCGGGCTACGTCCGCAGGGCTGACGCGAGCATCGGCCTCCTCGGCGACGTGCCGCGCGTCGCCCGTGCGATACCGAACAAGCTCTATGAGGCCGCGGCGATGGCACGGGTGGCAGTGAATGCGGACACTCCGGCAGTGCGCGAAGTATTTACGCCGGGTGCGAGCGTCGTCGTCGTGCGCGCCGGGAATCCGGAAGACGTCGCGTCGGCGCTTCGTGCGCTCAAAACGAGCGGCAAGGCCGCGGCAATGGGACAAGTCGCCTACGAGGAGTTCATCCGGCACTGCGGGAGCGGAGCGATCGTCGCGCAGCTTACAGAAGCGCTTCGCCGCATCCGGGTTTATTTGTAGCGCGTGACACGCTACTATGGTCCTATGCCACGCAAAAACATTTCCTGCCGCGACTGCGGTTCCCCGGACCTGGTACGCTTCCTCGATCTTTCAGACCAGCCGCCGGCAAATGCTTTCATTCGGCCGGAACAGGTGGATACGGAGCATTTCTATCCTCTCCAGGCCTACGTATGCGCCGAATGTCAACTGGTTCAACTTGGCGACATCGTCGATTTGAATGAGCTGTTTCAGAATTACGTTTACCTCACCGCCGCGATACCGACGACACCCACCCACTTCAGGGAATACGCTGCACAGGTCGTCGCCAAGCATCTTTCGGGCAAGAACGGCCTCATTGTCGAACTTGGCAGCAATGATGGCCTTCTGCTCTCGGCGTTTCAAGAGTCCGGATGCGCGAACGTGCTCGGCATTGACCCGGCGAAAAACGTAGCTGAACGCGCTAACGCGCGCGGAGTCCCGACGCTTGCCGCGCCCTGGAGCGAGGCGCTCGCTGTTTCGATTCGGAAGCAGAACGGCCTCGCCGCCGTCATTATAGGGAACAATGTCGTTGCGCATATTGATGATCATCACGACTTCGTGCGCGGGGTAAAAGTCCTCCTCGCGCCTGACGGCGTCCTCATTTTTGAGGCGCCCTATCTCGTCGATATGTTCGAGAACCTCTCTTACGACACCATATATCACGAGCACCTGTCCTGCCTATCGCTCCGGCCCTTGAAGCGCCTCTTCGAGTCGTTCGGCCTCGAAGTGTTCGATATGAAAGTGAAGAATGTACAGGGCGTGTCAATGCGCGTCTTCGTCGGTTGGTCGGGCGCGCATAGAGTCAGTAAGCGCGTGCTCGAGTTCGTGAATAAGGAAGAAGGAATGAATCTCAATCTGGTCGAGTCGTATCGCAATCTCGCCCGCCGCGTGGAGAAGCGCAAGGACGAGCTCGTTGCGCTTCTCGCGGATCTGAAGCGGCAGGGGAAACGTATTGCGGGCTACGGGGCGCCTGCGAAGGGGAATACGATGCTCAACTATGCAAAGATAGGTCCCGACATCCTCGAATACCTGACAGAGGAACTCCCCACGAAAATAGGCCTCCTCTCGCCGGGCATGCACATCCCCGTGGTCTCGGTTGACGCCGCGCGCGCGAATCCGCCCGACTATTTCCTTCTCCTCGCGTGGAATTACGCGGAAGCGGTGCTGAAAAAAGAGGCGCCGCTCCGAAGGGAAGGCGTCAAGTTCATCATTCCGGTAGGCGGATATCTCAGGGTTGCGTAACCGCAGGAAGGGCAGAAATGTTATAATGCTTGCGCCACGCGTATGAGAATTCTCGTTACCGGCGGCATGGGATTCATCGGATCCCACTTCGTCCGCCATATCTACCGACGCCACCCCTCATACGAGATCGTCAATATCGACGCGCTCACCTATGCCGGCAATCCGGAAAACCTCGCCGATATCGAGGCGGCGGAAGCAGTAGCGAACAGGAGGCGCTATTGGTTCGTGAAAGGCGATATTGCCGACGCCGCATTCGTTGAGCGGACCGTCAAAGAATGGAAGCCGGACGCCATCGTGAATTTTGCCGCCGAAAGCCATGTCGACCGTTCATTCGTCGGTGCGGCGGCGTTCATCCTGACGAACGTGCTCGGCGTCGAACATCTTTTGCAGGCAGCGCGCGCCGGCGGCATCAAGTTCGTGCAGATATCAACAGATGAGATATACGGTGACGTCCCGGAAGGGGAAAGCAGTGAAGAAAGCCCTCTCCGGCCCTCAAATCCGTATGCCGCATCAAAGGCCGCCGCAGACCTTCTCGTCCGGGCCTATATGCGCAGCGACGCGGCTCCGGCGATGCTCATCCGCGGCTCGAACAACTTCGGCTCCCACCAGTATCCGGAGAAGCTCATCCCGCTTGCGATTACCAATCTGCTCGAGAGCAAGAAGGTTCCGGTTCATGGAACCGGCCGTCACGTCCGGCGCTGGATTCACGTCGATGATTTCGTCGAAGGCATCGATCTCGCCCTGCACCGCGCCGCTTCCGGCAGTATCTACAACCTTGCCGGCCGCGAGCGCGCCAATCTCGATCTCCTGCGCCGGATCGCTACGGAACTCGGGCTCCGCCCGGAGGACGCGTACGAGCATGTTCCCGACCGTCCGAGCGCTGACCACCGGTATGCGCCCTCGGCCGCGAAGGCTGAGCGGGAGCTCGGCTGGAAGCCGAAACGCCACATCGATGAAGCGCTCCCGGGAATCATCGCGTGGTACCGCGCGAATCCCTCGTGGTGGCGGAAAGTGAAGGAGAAGCGCGAGTTCCGCGACCATTACGAAAAACAGCGCCGCGCGCGCTACTACTAAGAGGCGATATGGCTGAACGCGTACTCATCTTCGGCGCGAATGGGCAGCTCGGCACCGCGCTCGCGCGCGTTCTTGCGCCCCGTTCGGCCGTAACCGGCCTCAATCGCACGGCGGGGGATATCGCGGATCCGGCGTTCGCGGCCGCAAAAGTACGGGAAGTCGCGCCGGATCTCGTGGTGAATGCGACGGCTTACAATGCCGTCGAGCGCGCGGGAGAGGAAGCCGAGCTCGCGTACCGCTCGAACGCGCTCGGCCCATACTACCTCGCGCGCGCGGCGCGCGCGGCGCGCGCGCAGTTCATACACGTGAGCACGGATTACATATTCGACGGCTCCAAGGATACGTATGCGGAGTCGGATGCCCCCCGTCCAATCAACGTGTACGGCGCATCAAAGCTGGCGGGCGAGACGCTCGTTTCCATCGCGCATCCTGGCGCGCTCATCATTCGTACGAGCGCCCTGTTCGGTACGGGAGCCGGCAAGAAGAATTTTGTGGAGCGCATGCTTGAGCGCGCTGACGGCGAGACGGTTCCGGTGGTCGCCGATCAGCGTACGGTTCCCACGTATGCAGAAGATCTCGCTGCGGGAATCGGCGCGCTCCTCGATGCGGGCGCTGCTCCCGGCACCTATCACCTGACGAACGCCGGGAGCGCGATCTGGGCGGAATTCGCCAGAGAGATCTTCTCGCAGGCACGCCGGGCGGTGACGGTGCGCGAGGTCAGCACCGCCGAATCGGGCACCGCTATCGTGCGTCCGCGCTCGACGGTCCTCGTGAGCGAAAAGCTTCCGGCGCTCGGCATCGTCCTGCCATCCTGGCGGGATGCCCTCGGGCGGTATCTTTCGGCGCGGACTCCCGGCTCCCATGCGTGATACTTCGCTCAGCGCCACTCCGTTTGATCTCCCCGGCGTCCTCCTCATCACGCCGGAGCGGTTCGATGACGAACGGGGCTATTTCATCGAAACCTTCAACCCCGATTTTTTCGGAAAGATCGGCGTCTCGGACACGTTCGTGCAGGACGCCGTCTCCCGCTCGAAGCGGGGCGTCATACGCGGCCTGCACTTCCAAAGGCCGCCGCACGCGCAGGCGAAGCTGGTCCGGTGCGGCGCAGGCGAGATATTCGATGTCGTCGCCGACGTGGACCCAGCGTCGCCGACGTACGGGACGCACGTCTCGGTGACGCTCTCCGGCGATACTCAGGCAATGCTCTACGTTCCGGGACGATATGCGCACGGATTTTCGGTCATGAGCGAAGTCGCTCTCGTCGAATACAAGCTTGAGCCGGTATGGCCCGAAAGCGCCGCTGGCGCGCGGTATGACGACCCGGTTCTCGCCATCCCCTGGCCGATAGAGCGCCCCATACTATCGGCGAAGGACTTGAGTTGGGTGCCGCTTCCTGTGCGTTGACTCGCTATGCGCATCCACTTCTGGCTCCCGCACTATAAGATCGCCGGCGGAACGAAAGTGACGCTTACGTACGCCGACCTCCTCGCGCGGCGCGGCCACGACGTTCGCGCGTACGTCCCGCGCCCGGGACTCCGCGAGCGGCTTTTCGGGCGCGGCACATGGCGCGGACGCTTTCGCGTCCCGGTGCATTATGTGCGGAGCTGGAATAAAGCGTGCGCGCGGGAGTGCGACGCCGTCGTCGCCGACTCCTGGCAGGTTGCCAAAGCGCTTGCCGCCTGCGACACCGCGGCAAAGAAGTTTGAATTCATACAGCATGACGAGCGCCTCTACCACGGTGACCCCGCGGCGGTCGAGCGCGTGTATCGAACGAAGGAGCTCAAGAAAATCGTGGTCGCCACCTGGCTCAAGGAGCTGTTTGAACAAGAATTTGGCGAGACGCCCGCGCTTGTGATGAACACGGTCAATCGAGAGGAATTTCATACGATACCCGGTCTCCGTACGCCCGGGAAGACGCGCATTCTCCTCCTCGCGCATACGTATCCATGGAAGGGGACGCGGGAAGGCGTTGATATCGTGACGCGGCTCAAACACGACCATCCGGAAATCCGTCTTATCGGCTTCGGCGTACGCGCAAAGAAGCCGCCGGCTGGATTTGACGAGTACCATCACAACCCGTCACCGGCGGAGCTGCGCGCGCTCTATGCCAGCGCCGACCTGTTCCTCTGCCCGTCGTGGGACGAGGGGTTTGGGCTTCCGTCGGTCGAGGCGATGGCGTGCGGCGCCGCGCTCGTCACCTACGATAACGGCGGCTCGCGCGAGTACGCGAAAGACGGCGAAACCGCGTTCGTCGCGCCGCGGCGCGATACCGAGGCGCTCGCGGAAAAGCTCGAAGCGGCCGTCGCCGACAAGCCGTTGCGGCGGCGGATAGCGGAAGCGGGAACGCGGTTTATCGAACGCATGCCGACATGGGAAGAGCAGGCGGCGAAGCTCGAGAGTATCCTGATGGCGTAATATGCCCGCCGTTTCCGTCGTCATCCCCACGCATAACCGTCCCGAACTCTTGCGGCGCGCGCTCCGCTCCGTCCTCGCGCAGACGTTCCAAGATTTTGAAATCATCGTTGTGGACGACGGGGATCATCCCGCGGATGCCGAAGGAATCGTTCGCTCATTTTCTGACGCGCGCATCCGATACGTTGCGCAGGAGAAATCGCATAGCGGCGCGCCGGCCGCCCGAAATCGCGGCGCGCGCGAAGCGCGCGCCGCGCTCATCGCCTTCCTTGACGATGACGACGAGTGGCTATCTGAAAAGCTCTCGATTCAGGTCGCGGCGCTCAAGGAACATCCCGAAGCGGCAGCCGCGTTCACGGGCGTTGCGATCCGCGACGAGGCGGGGAAGAATATCGGCGACCGCTGGCCGCGCGAAAAGGGTCTCGTGAACGTGTTTGCGCGCACCCTGCTCCACCCCTACATATGGACCAGCGCGCTTATGGTGCGGAAAACGGCGTTCGAAGCGGTGGGCGGTTTCGACGAAGCGTTTCCTAAGAACCAGGAATGGGATCTCACGCTTCGGCTCGCAAAGCGGCAGCCGTTTTTCTCCATCGATGCGCTCCTGACCAGGATCAACGTGCAGGGCGATGGCGCGCACCTGGGCGGCCGCGGGAATCTCGCGAACATCATTCAGGGGCACGAGATGCTTCTCGCGAAGCATGCGGCCGATTACGCGGGGCGCCCGCGAGCCCGGGCGCGGATCGCCTTCATACTCTTCGGTCTCTATCGGGAAGCGCGAGACGTTGCGGGGATGCGGAGAGCCGCTCGCATGGCGTTTCTCGCGCGTCCGTGGAATGCTGTATATGCGCGCCACTATCTCGCGCTCCTGTTCGGCCCCCGCTTCTATTTCTCCGTTTTCAAAAAAAGAATCACGCCTATGATATGATCCTCCACTCGCTCTATGCGAAAGGGAAAGAACTGCCGATCATCGGGCCCGTGCTCCGCTTCGGACGCTCCCTCTGGCGGCATCCGGCGCTTGAAGCGCGCCGTCTCTTCGCGCGCGACCGGCGAGCCGCGCACGAATCCCTCGCGCGCTTCTATGGCGCGGGAAGCGCGGCACACCGTCTCCTGGAGCGGTTCACCGCGTCGCCCGCATTCGCGCGCGCATTTTCCGTCGGCCACTCGGGAGATTTCGACGTGATGATGCTTTACACGCTTGTCCGCATGGAGCAGCCGGACGTCGTCATCGAGACCGGCGTCGCGAGCGGCCGTTCCTCGACGGCCATCCTCGCCGCCCTCGCGGAGAATAGAAAAGGCAAGCTGTACTCCATCGACCTGCCGCAGTTCTACAGCGGCACGGCGCCCGGCCGCTATACCACCGCGGAAGGCAATGAGGAGCTCAAGGGATTCGTGCCGGAAGGGAAGCGGCCGGGCTGGCTCATTCCGGACGAGCTCCGCGGCCGCTGGGAACTCATCCTCGGCGATTCAAATGCGGAACTGCCCGAGCTCTTCTCCCGCGTCCCATCTGTCGATATGTTCTATCACGACGGCGACCACAGCTACGGCACGATGCGCTTCGAGTTTGAAGAAGCGTGGAAGCGGTTGCGGGCGGGCGGCCTGCTTCTGTCGGACGATATCGATTGGAATGCCGCATGGAAAGAGTTCCTCGCAACGGAACAGCCAAGAGTATCATTCTCTTACCGGCACTTCGGCATCGCGCGCAAAGCTACAAGCGTTTGAAAATCCACACGGAGTAGACGTTCGTGATAAGCGTCTGAATCGGAGTCGCAAGTATGGCACCCCAGATGCCGTACAGAGGGACCATAACGAAAAGGAAAGCTATTTGCAGGACTGATGCCGTCAAATTCATCGCGTAAATATCGCGGATTGACCCTTTCGCGTTTACTGCCGTGGAAATCATCCGGATGGGGAAGAAGGCGAGCAAGCCGGCCATCACCTGCGCGTAGGGGATGGATTCGGCGTAGGCAGGGAAGAGCAGGTGGTAGAACGGCGGTATGATAAGCACGAAAATGAGGGCGAGCGGAACCGTCGCCAGATGGGCGACCAGTATCTTGTGGGGCAGTTCCTCTTTGAGGCGTTCTGTGTTGAGCGATGCGAACTTCGGAAAGGCAATCACCGTGGTCACGGTCTTGAAAATCTTTTTTGCCTGATCGGCCGCCGCCTGGCCGAAGGAGTAGACGGCAAGCGCGACCGGGCCGAGGAAATGGAACAGTAGGATGGAATCAAGCTGGCCCGCACCGACACCGATGATGTTGATAATGCTGAAATGCGCGCCGTAGCGTACAGCCCCGTCCTCATGCTCGTCGTTTGGCGGCGAGTGCTTGATAACGTGCCAGAACGCGATGCCGCGCGCTATGACGAATGAGAGGAAGTAGAATCCGACGATAATGACGACGTTCCTCGTAAGATAGACCGTGAGCAGGATGATCGCCGACGTTGCGAGCTGTATGCCGATGCTATAACGGCTGGATTGCCGATACTGTTGCCTTCCGACAAGGAGCGCGTTGAAGTGCGAGAACGGGTCAAGAACAAGGAGCAGGGGAGAGGCAATCAAAAAAGAATAGGCGAGCAGAGCATTGCCGTGCACTAGGTAGTACAGGCCCATCGCGAGCCCTATGGCGACGCCAACGCCGGCCCATTCAACCCGTTTCCGAAACGTTTTCCAGAAGACACCCTCTTTCCCTGTCGCGACCCATTTCTGGGTCGCACTGTCCATCCCCGGCAATGCAAATAAAGTCAATATCCCGAAGATTGCCAGCACGTACTTATAGGTGCCATATACGTCCTTGGGTAGGAAGTGAGCGTAGGCGAGGGCGAGGGCGAGGGCGGTCGAAATACCAACCACCTGGCTCAAAGAGAGCCAGGTAAACCCCTTCAGTAAGACCTTGAGGTCCATGCGCGCAATCTGTTCACCATGGCCGATGATGCGATTGATGCTCTTCAAGATGAGGTTCACAGCGTGTGAGTATAGTATAGTACCTATAGATACAGGGAAAGGTTATCTGGGCACATAAATTGGCAGTGTGCTTTAATACGGCGATGCAAGCTGGAAATGCCAAGAATGCGATTTCTCAAGATCGCGTAAATGAGATTTGGGGTGCGTTCTGGCGTCGAGAGAAACCGGTGACACGCAGAGAACTGTTCAGCAACCGACTCTTCGTGGAGGGATACCCTGTTTTTAAAAAGTACATCCCAAACAGCACCCAACGATTGCTTGATGTCGGAAGCGGCAGTGGCCGTTATGGTGTTCGGTTTGCCAAAGATCTTCCAGGAAGCAAAGTGTACCTGACGGACATTACGGAGGATTCTCTATCGGTTATTCGGCATTCTGTTGATATCGTCGGGGTAACAAATAGTATTGTCCAGAGGGAGGATATGTTTTGCCTTTCGTATGCCGATAATTCGTTTGACGTCGTCTTTTGTGATGTGGTCATTCAGCATGTGGATCATCCCGAGCGGGCAATTCGTGAAATGCTGCGCGTGCTTCGTCCAGGCGGCCGACTTATAGTATCAACAGTAAACTACTGGAATTTTCATACCTTAGGCAAGTTCGTACTCCAACTCATCGGTAGACCCTACAAATATGGGTATGAGAAATCGTACTCATCTGGAGAACTGTGCGCGCTTATACGCGAATGTGAAGGGAAGGTTATTGCCCAGGACGGTTTTTATATCGCGTATGGCATATTCCGTTTGCGAGAAACACATCCCGCGTTCGCGGTGGCGGGGAAGGTGTTAAATCGGTTCGTCACGTTCGTTGACCGATTCACCAATCGATGGCTCTCGCGGCACTTCGGTTTTGAGGTGGTATGTGTTGCCTCAAAATGACCCTAGTTTACAAACCACCCGCATGCAATTATGAAGATAGCGATCATTACCGGACCATTCCCCCAGTTCGCAGAGACGTTCATCATCAATCAGATTGGCGACCTGATTGATCAAGGCATCGAAGTTTCCATTTTCGCCTTCGGCCCCGGTGACGCTTCTTTCATACATCGCCGATACGATCAGTACCGGATGCGGGAGTTCACAGCTGATCTCGAGCCACCGAAAAATCTGGTCCAGCGCCTTTTGAATGCTTTCGGCGTCGCGTGTCGGCTTGTCGTACGTAATCCGCGCGTGCTGTGCCGGGCTCTCAACCTGAAGCGGCACGGTGATCTTGTTCGGTCATTCCGCACACTCTTCTGGGTGGCGCCGTTCGTCGGCAAATCGTTTGACATTGTGCACTGCAATTACGGCCCGATTGCGAATCGGTACCTTATCATTCGCGATATGCTCGGCGAACCTTATACGAGCACGCCATTCATCACTACTTTTTACGGCTACGATGCAAGTATGAAGCTAAAGGAGAAAGGCCTGCACTATTACGATCGGCTGAAGACAGAAGGTGCGTTCTTCCTCACTATGTCCGAGGACATGAAAGAGCGGCTCGTCCGCGAAGCGGGGTTTGATCCTGCGAAGATCATGCCACTCCCGGCTGGCGTCGATACCGAGCATATCGAGTGGCACGAGCGCCACGCGCACCCAGGGGAATCGACCCGCCTCGTGTCTGTGGGTCGGTTCACGGAGAAGAAAGGGTTCGACGACCTTCTTCGCGCAGTGGCTCTTCTCAGGAAGAGGACGAGAACCCCGTTCCGCGTGACCATCGTCGGCAGCGGACATCTCGACGCAGAACTCAAAGCGCTTGCAAAGAAGCTCCGCGTAACAGACATCGTTTCCTTCCCCGGTCGCATGCAGCCCGAAGAACTCTTTGGGCTCTATCGCGGAGCAGATCTGTACGTGCAGGCCTCAAAGGTCGCCCCGAACGGCGATCGCGAATGAGAGTATAATCGTACTGCCATGAACGTCGCCGTGTCAGAAGCGCTCGCCACCGGCCTCCCCGCTGTTCTTACGCGCCACAGCGGATTCCCTGATCAGGTGAAAGATGGGGTGAACGGCTATCTCGCCGAGGAAGGGAATCCTGAAAGCCTCGCGGAGGCTCTCGAGAAGTACGTCAATCATCCGGAGCGCTGGCCGGAAATGAGCCGAAAAGCGCGCGAACATGCCGTGTTGCACTATGATCGGAAGCGTCTCATTGAGGCGCAGGTGAGACTCTACGAGATGTTCGTTGTTGAGGCGCGCGCGAAGAAGAAGCCATGAGAGGGGCGCTCCGTCGATGGAAGAAGGATTTTGTGCTCAAGCGCACGTATAGCGTCCCGAAGCGGGAGCCTTTTTATGCTCTTGCGGCACGATACTTGCCTGATGACGCGGAAGCCATCGTCGTTGATATCGGTGCAGCCGACGGTGTTTTTGCCGCATACGCGAAATTGCCGGAACGCTTTCCGCACCTCGAGCTTTTCGATCAGAACCCAGGGAGTATCGCCCTGCTCAGGGAGCGATTCGGGAAAGGGGTCGCGTATACCGCCCCTGCGCCACTTCCATTTAAAGACGGTTCCGTCTCGTTCATACATTTGAGCCATATCGTTGAACATCTCTACTACGAAGACCTCCTCACCTTCCTGCGCGAATGCGATCGCGTTCTCATTTCTGGTGGTATCCTTATCATCTCAACACCTCTCCTGTGGAATCGATTCTATGATGATCTCTCGCATGTGAAGCCGTACAATCCGGAGGTGTTCTTCCATTACCTTACGCGCAAGAAAGCGGACGCGTCGGCGCTCCCCGTCTCGACGGATTATGTGGTCCGTGAATTGGTATTTCGGTATCGTGCGGTGGACGATGCCGGCTTGAGTTCCGTCTATTTTCCAATAGATGCCCTGATTCGCGTTATCCGCATCGTGATGAATAAGCTCGGTTTCCGTCGGTATCGGCGGAACGGCTACACGCTCGTCCTTGAGAAGAACGGGGGAAAGGAGGGATAGGCGCTGTAGACTAATGGTATGACAGATATTTTCGTGAGGTCTTCAGGGCGGGTGCCTTTCCAAAGCGTAAATCAGGATATACGCGGCACTACCCGCATCATTGAGCAACCCGTTCTTCCGTTCCCGGTGCGCCGGGTATACGTTATCCAAGACGTGAGGGATCCGACCTTGGTTCGGGGGAATCATGCGCACCGCTTAAATGACCAGGTTATCTTTATCGTGCGTGGCTCCATGACGCTTACGCTCGACGACGGTGAGCGCTCTCAGGAGCTTGCGCTCTCTGCGGGCGAAGACGGCATTCGCTTGATGCCATACCTATGGCATAGTATGAAGAACTTCACACCTGATTGTATAGCCGTCGTTCTTGCTAGTCACCCCTATGACCCAAAGGATTACATTTCCGATTACGACGTATTCAAGAACCATGTCCGTTCCCTTTAACGACCTGTCCCGCCGATACGAAGCGCATGCATCTGAGATTAATGCGGTAGCGAAGCGCGTGCTCCAAAGCGGATACTACGTACTTGGCCCCGAGGTGCGTGCACTTGAGGATCGTTTCGCGGTACTTATGAACGCGGGCGGTGCGGCCGGTGTGAACTCCGGCACGGACGCCATCGCCATCGCACTCAAGGCGCTCGGAGTAGGACCGGACGATGAAGTCATCACCGTCGCGAACACCTGTACGCCTACTGTCGCGGCAATCCGCATGACAGGCGCGATGCCGGTCTTCGCGGACATCGACCGTGAGACGTTCGTCATAGACCCTTCGGATCTTGAGCACCGCATTACGCCGCGCACGAAAGCGATTGTACCGGTCCATCTTTATGGATTCCCCGCTGATATGGTGCGCATCAATGAAATCGCACTGCGCCGCGATCTTATTGTGGTCGAGGATTGCGCTCAGTCGATAGGAGCAACTGTCGCGGGCTCGCCAGCGGGATCATTTGGGCATGCCGCCGCGTTCAGTTTTTACCCGACCAAAAACGTTGGGGCGTTCGGCGATGGAGGGATGATAGTTGCAAAAGATCCAGCGATAGCTGCTCGTGCTCGCCGAATACGGATGTATGGAGAGGAGAAACGCTATGAGGCCGTCGAAGAGGGAATGAATAGCCGACTCGATGAACTTCAGGCAGCGCTTGTTGCATGGGGTATGGAGAGAATTGACGCCTGGAATGCTCGTCGGAACGAAATCGCTATGCGGTACAAGGAGAGTATAAAGAATTCAGCAGTCACGCTCCCAACGCAAGTACAAGACGGCCGTGAAGGCGTGTGGCATTTATTCGTCGTGAGGGTAGCCGAGAGGACCCGTTTCATAGAACACCTTAAAAAAGAGGGGGTAGGGAGCAGCATTCATTATCCCGCACCCGTATTTGAACAATCGGCTTATTCTTTCCTGAATGAGGACGGCTCTACTCTACCGATTACAAAGGAGGTCGTATCGAAAGTAGTTTCCTTACCGTTATTTCCGGAACTTACAGACAAGGAAGTCGGTCTGGTTGTAGACGCGGTCAATTCATATTCACAGACCGTCGAGTAAACTGTCAGCCCTTTTCTTTTCGAGAATGCTTCTTGAGGTAGTGCGTTATATCAGCAAGACTGTCGAATGTGCCGATGTCGAACCATTTTTTCTTAAGCATTTCCGCACGAAGTTTCCCTTCCTTACGGTATTTTTCATTTACATAAGTGATTTCGTATTCGCCACGAGCAGACGGTTTTTGGCCGAGCATTTTTTCAAATACCGTTTCGTCATAAAGATATATTCCCACAACAGCGAGATTGCTCTTGGGGTTCCTCGGCTTTTCTTCGATAGCAAGAATGTTTCCTGAAGCATCAGCCGTTGCAATGCCAAACCGTTCCGGGTCAGAAACTTTCTTTAAAAACACCGTGGCACCTTTCTTGAAAGATTTGATATAGGGGCGCAAATCATCCTCTATATAATTATCTCCGAGATACAGCAAACAAGGTTCGCCGTTCACATAATCTTTCGCGATGTAAAGACCATCTGCAATACCGCTCGGCTTGTTTTGGATGCCGTATGTTATTTGAATTTGTCCCCCCTTCCCATTCCTCGGCTTCCAACGTTCCCCGGATCCCAAGACCCGAGCAAAATCCCCAACGTGTTCCGGGTTCGTGACGAGCATGATACGATCGATCCCCGCATTGACGAGCGTATCGATGACATACCAGATGACCGGCTTATTATAGAGTGGCAGAAGGTGTTTATTTGTAGTAAGCGTAAGGGGATATAGCCGCGTACCACGACCGCCAGCCAAAACGACTGCTTTGCGTATCTTCATTGTTAATCATAGTGTAATGCAAGTTCGGCCGAAAGGTAACTTAGCTCTTTTGGCTGGCTGCTCTAGCCCTCGGGCGCGGTGGATAACCCGCGGTGCGCCTCCGGGCCGCCTTGGTATACTGCGGGGGTACGCCGGCATCGGCAATTTATCCGTTTTTCAACCTTATGCGCACACATCTCATACGGGGAGCGATCGGCGGCTCGGTCGTCCTCCTCCTTTCCGCATCGCTTGCTTTCGCCCAGGGCCGGCCGGCCTCTTTCTACGGAGGAGGCGCCCAGCAGGAGCGGACCCAGACGCGCGCTACTACGACGACCGCGGGACAGTCCGGCGTGAGACAGTCCGGCGGCGGGATGCGCCCGATCTTCGCGACGACGAGCCAGAGAGAACTCGGGCAATCCTTCCGCGCGGACGCCCAGGCCCGGGTCGCCGAGCTGCGCGCGCGAGTCCAGGAGCGGCTCGCCGCCATAGAGGACCGGGTGACCCAGCGGCTCGCGACGCGCCTCTCCGGACAGTTCGACCGCCTGAATGCGGTATGGACGAATCACTTCTCGGAACTCCTTGACCGCTACGCGGCCATCCTCCAGAAAATCCAGGACCGCGTGAATGCCGCGGCGGCAAGCGGGCAGAATATCGCTCCCGTCACCGCCGCCATCCAGTCGGCGCAAACGGCGATAACGACGGCCCGCGCCGCCGTTGCGGCGCAGGCGGCGAAGACCTACACGCCCGACCTCTCGGCCACGACGACTCCGCTTGCGGCCACGACGACGCCGGCGGACCAGGGGCAATTGATCCGACAGTTCCAGTCGGCGTTCCAGGGAGTCCGCGCGCAGCTTTTTAGCGACCTCTTCGCCCTGCGCGACGGCCCGATGGCGGCCGTGCGCACTGCGGTCGTGGGCGCGCTCCAGGCGCTCGAGAAAGTCCCGGGAGTCGGGCGGGGGAATGCCGCGACGTCGACGGAAGCGACCTCTACCAACCAATAAGCGGAAACGTATGGACTACCAAGAACCAGCACCGATGAACCAGGGAACCGCTCCGGCGTCCGCGCCGACTCCGCCGAGCCCCGTCACTCCTCCCGCGCCGCCGGCAGGAGCGTCCCACGCGTCGATGTATATCGTCGCGGCGGTCGTCGTCGTTGCCGTCGCGGCGATCGCGTGGTACGCCTCTTCGTCCGGACAGCCGCCGGCGAGCACGTCCGCCACGTCCGCCATCGAGCAGGGCGCGCTCCCGCCGCTCGCAAGCGGAAGCTCGACCGCGGCTATCGCGAACGACCTGAACCAGATCCCGAACGATTCCGCCGCTTTGACGCAGGACCAGAACTCGCTCAACCAGAGCATCCAGGGCCTCTAAAGGAAAAGCGTTCAGGACGCACAACGCCCCGCTTTCGCGGGGCGTTGTGCGTTTTTTGAGCGTGGTATAGTTAGGCCCACTATGGCCTTCAAGAATACGTTGCGGGACAGCGCCGTGCGCACGGTAATTTTCCGGGAGGGAGACGCGTACCTTGGCGCGGCGCTTGAATTCAACATTGTGGAAAGCGGCGACACCCCGCAGGAAGTGATGCTTTTGCTTGATGACGCCGTAAAGGGATATGTTGAATCAGCTCGGAAACGAAAGCTTTCCATCGGCGTCCTCAACCAGGAGGTGGAACCGGCGTATGAAGCGCTCTGGCAGTCCGCCCGGGAGGGCCGCGGGGGCGCGAAAGTGTACAGCGCGTCATCCCAGCCGCTCGCCGCACTCGCGGCATAGCATCGGCATATGCCGCGCGGCCTGCGTAACTGGAGCGCCGCGGCCGTCATACGTTTCTTGCGCAAGCGTCGGTTCGTATATGCGTATACGCGCGGGAGCCACTTCTATTACCGGAGCGGGCGCGCTCATCTCGTGTGCGTCCCGATTCACGGGAAGAGCGGCGTCATCCACCCGAAGACCTTGAAAGGCATCATTCGCCAGTCAGGCATCCCGGAGAAGGAATGGCTCGCCAATGAATGACCGCGCGGGCAGGGATGCGTGGTATAGTTAGGCCCACTATGGGAAACGGCGGCGGGACGGCGAAGCAGATCGCGCGGTGGACGGCGCTTGCCGCGCTCTTTCTCGTCCCGCTCGCGCCGCTCATCGTCGTGAACGGCTACTTCTTCCCGTTCATCACCGGCAAGGCGTTCTACTTCCGCATCCTCGTCGAGATCGCCGTCGCGGCGTGGGCCGTGCTCGCGCTCCTCGACAGGCAGTACCGCCCGCGCTTCTCGTGGGTCGGCGCGGCCGTCCTCGCCTTCGTCCTCTGGATGTTCGTCGCGGACCTCTTCGCGCTGAACGTCGCGAAGGCGTTCTGGAGCAACTTCGAGCGTATGGAGGGCTGGGTGCTCCTCGTCCACCTCCTCGGTTTCTTCCTCGCGGCCTCCGCGGTCCTGCGTGCGGAGAAGAAGTGGCGCGCGTGGTTCCTCGCCTCGCTCGCCGTCGCGGTCGTCGCGTCGTTCCACGGCATCCTCCAGCAGTTCGGCGTCCTCGCCATTCACCAGGGCTCGACGCGCATCGACTCGTCGTTCGGCAACTCCGCGTACTTCGCCGTCTACCTCCTCTTCAACGTCTTCATCGCCGGCTGGCTCGCGCTCACCGAGGAGCGCGCCTGGCTCAAGTGGTCGCTCATCGCGTTCGCGGCCGTCGAGGCGGCGCTCATCGTCCTCACCGAGACGCGCGGCACCGTGCTCGGCCTCGTCGGCGCGCTCGCGCTCGCGGCGCTCCTCACCGCCCTTACCGCGGGGAAGCGCGCCCGTCGCGCCGCCCTCTGGTCGCTCGCCGCCATCGTTCTCCTCGCGGGCGGCATCTACCTCGCGCGGGACTCCGCGTTCGTACAGGGCAATCACGCCCTCGAGCGCATCACGAGCATTTCGCTCGCCGACGGGGCGACGCGCTTCACCATCTGGCATATGGCGTGGCAGGGATTCCTCGAGCGGCCCGTCACGGGCTGGGGGCAGGAGGGTTTCAATTACGTGTTCAACCGGTTCTACGACCCGTCGCTCTACGCGCAGGAGCCGTGGTTCGACCGCGCGCATAACGCCTTCATCGACTGGCTCTCGGCGGGCGGCCTGCCGGGATTCCTCCTCTATCTGTCGCTTTTCGTCTGCGCGATCGCGCTCCTCTGGAAGCGCTCGGAACTCTCCCGTCCGGAGCGCATCGCGCTCACCGCCGCGCTCGCCGGCTACGCCGTGCACAACCTCTTCGTGTTCGACAACCTGTACTCCTACGTCTACTTCTTCGCGATCCTCGCGCTCGTCGATTCGCAGGTCGCGCGCCCGTTCGAACGGCTCGAGCGCGCGCCCGAAATGAGCGCGGCGGCCGGCACGGCGTACGCGCTCCCCGTCGCGCTCGTCGCCGCGCTTGCGTGCGTCTGGCTCGTGAACGTTCCCGGGATGGCGGCGGCTTCCGAGCTCATCGCGGCGATATCGCCGACGACTTTCGACCAAACGACGAACACTCCCAGGCTTTCCGCGGCGAACATCACGACCTTTG
>JAKAJJ010000002.1:26922-27496 GCA_021813835.1 bacterium
GCACCCCGCGTTTGCCGCGCAAGAGGTGCGCGAGCAACTTGTCGCTACCGCGGCAGCGATCGTGCAGAGCTCCTGGGCTACCAATGCGCAAAAGCAAGAAATCGTCTCGCTCGCAATTGACGAAATGAAAAAGCAAGTCGCCGCGTATCCGCTCGATGCGCGCGAGCGGCTCCAGCTCGCCTACGCGTACCGCGTCGCCGGCGACTACCCCGACGCGCTCGCGCAGATACGGGCCGCGGAAAAACTATCGCCGGGGAAGGAGGAAATCCTGATAGAAGCGGGAGCGACGGAGTGGGATATGGGCGACGCGAAAGCGGCGCAGGCGGATTTCGCCAAGGCCTACGCGCTCGGCCCCGAGTTCCCGGACCTCGCCGCCTACGCCGCCGCGGGCGATATCGCCGCGGGCGACGGCGCGGCGGCCGACCGGATTCTTCTCGGCGCCTACGGGACGACGACGGTGGACAGCGACGCGCTCGCCGTGGCCTACTACCGCACGAAGGACTGGCCGCGCCTCATCGCGCTCTGGAAGATGCGCGCGGAGAAGCCCGGCGCGGACGCCCAGACCTGGTTCGGC
>JAKAJJ010000039.1 GCA_021813835.1 bacterium
AACCCGTGCTGTATTTCCTCCCGTTCCTCTACGCTCAACTGCGTGTGTGCCATATCCCGCTATGTTAGCGGGGTGGTGCAATTACTTGTTGAACTCGCTAAAGCGACTTGAATTCTCCTTTGAAACGCAACAAACCCTGACACATTGAAAAGGTGCGGCTTTTTGACATCTTGACTGACACTTAGTGTCAGTCAAGTCAGTCAAGATCAGTCAGTCAAGATCACTACGAGTCCTGTGCGCCGGGGAGGATTCGAACCTCCGTAGACCGAAGTCGCTTGGTTTACAGCCAAGTGCAATTGACCACTCTGCCACCGACGCAATAAACCCACTATAGCCGAGAACGGCCCTTATTTCAAAACGAGGGATTTACGAAATCCCTATTTCAAAACGAGCACAAGCACGCCCTGCCTGCCCTTGCGGATGAGCGCGTAACCGTGCGGAAGGTCACCAAAATGCAGTTCCTGTTCGGGATCGGTGAGCGAGAGCCCCGAGAGCGTGATGGCCTTCCCCGCGACGAGGCGGCGCGCATCGGACTTCGAGGAAGCGAGACCGCCGGCGACGAGCGCTTCAGCAAGCGGATAGCCGTCTTTAAGATCCTTCTTTGAGAGCGTTACCGATGGCGCTTCGGCAAGCGCGACGGCGAGCGCCTCGCGCGAGAGCTCGCTGAAGGGAGTAGCGCCGAAAAGGGCGTCCGTTGCAGCCGCCGCTTGGGCCGTCGCCGCCGGACCATGTACGATCTCCGTCACGAGGCGGGCGAGCGTTTTTTGAGCTTGCCGTTCGCCCGGGTTACGGCGATGGAGTTCCATGAGCGCCTCGATTTCATTGAGGGGGAGGAAAGTATAGACCTTGAGATAGTGCTCGACGTTCGCATCGGGGAGATTGATCCAGAATTGATAGAACTTGAATGGCGACGTCTTCTTGGAGTCGAGCCACACGGCGTTCCCCTCGCTCTTGCCGAACTTCTTGCCGGCGGCGTCGGTGACGAGCGGCATGCCAAGGGCGTACACTGGCTCGCCGGTGCGCTTGCGGACGAGATCGACGCCCGAGAGGATATTCGTCCACTGGTCGGATCCGCCAACTTGGAGATTGACGCCGTACTTCTCGTGGAGCGTGAGATAGTCGAGGCCTTGTAGGAGCGCATACGTGAACTCGGTATAGGAGATGCTCTCGTCAGGCGTATCGAGCCGCTTCTTGATGATGTCGCGCTTCACGAGCTCGTTCACGGTGAAATGCTTGCCGACGTCGCGCAGGAACGGCAAGAGCTTCGCGTTCGTGAGCCAGTCGGCATTATCGACCATCTTGAACAAGGTGCGACCGAGTATCTTTTTCAACTGGCTCTTAAGCGCGCGGGTATTCGCGGCGACGGTCTTCTCATCGAGAAGGACGCGCTCGCCCTTCTCTTTTGGATCGCCTATCTGGCCGGTCGCGCCGCCCACGAGGAAGACGAGCTTATGCCCCGCGTCGCCGAGGCGCTTCATGAGGAGGACAACAGCGAGATTTCCGACCTGCATCGAGTCGGCAGTCGGATCGATGCCGAGGTATGCCGTCCGCGGCTCGGCGAGGATCCTCTCCGGCTCGGCGGACGCGTACTCGATGAGGCCGCGCCCCTTCAGTTCTTCGGCGAGCGTCATACGGAGGAATATACCACGTTCACTCGTAGAGCCCGACGTGGAGATCATAGAGCCGGCGGTAGACGCCTCCCCGGATGGAAAGCAGTTCATCATGCGTTCCCTGCTCGGCGATGGCGCCGTCTTTGATAACGAATATCCGATCGGCCTTGCGTACCGTGGAGAGGCGATGCGCGATGATGAAGGTCGTGCGGTTCTTCATAAGCTTTTCGAGCGACGCAGTTATGAATTGCTCCGTCTCCACGTCGAGCGCGGAGGTGGGCTCGTCCAGGATGAGGATTTCCGGATTGCGGAGGATGGCGCGCGCGATGGCGATACGCTGTTTCTGTCCCACCGAGAGCTTGATGCCGCGTTCGCCGACGAGCGCGTCGTATCCCTTCGGCTGCTTCGCGATGAAGTCATGGATATGCGCATCGCGCGCCGCGCGCTCCACTGCTTCGTCGCTCGCGTCGAACGCGCCGTAGCGGATGTTGGCGCGGATGGTGTCGTTGAAAAGCGCGACTTCCTGCGGGACGACCGCGATGCGCGAACGCAGGGCAAGGAGGTTCCACCGCCGCGTATCGACGCCGTCGATACGCACCCGACCGCCGCTCGGAAAGTAATAGCCGGAAATGAGCGATACCGCCGTGGACTTCCCCACGCCCGACTCGCCGACGAAGGCGATGGACTGCCCGGGATGCGCCGTGAAGGAAAGGTGCGAAAGTACCGGCTGCCCGCTGTCGGCGTATCCGAAGGAGACGTCCTCGAATTGCACGAACCCCGGTTCGTCGCCGCTCGCACGGGCTTCGTTCGGCCGGTAACGCTCTTCTTCCTGTTTGAAGACACGCTCCAGGACGCCGGCGGAAGTGATGCCGTTCTGCATGACTTGCCAGCTATAGCCGAGCGACACGAGCGGGCCGAAGAACATAAGAGCGTAGCCGTTGAGTGCGACGAGATCGCCGACCGTGAGGGTCCCTGCCGCCACATACTGGACGGATAGGACGAAAATCCCGACCTGGGTGAGAAAGACCGTCACGCGTTGCCAAAAATTCATGCGATTCCATACGAGCTCGTTCCTGTACCACAGTTTGACGACATCGCCGCGCAACGTCTTGCGTATGCGCGCGGCCTCGTGCTCATCGGCGGATGCTTGCTTCACGGCAGCCACCTGCTCAACGGCGGCCGCCGCGTCATCCCAACGGTCGTTCCAGGCGCGATGCGCGACAATATCGGTCTCTGCGGTGCCTCGGAGCAGGATCGCGAGGGCGAGGACGTACGCGAAGACGCCGAGAACGAGAACGTTCGCGAGGGGGACGCTGATGGAGTATGCAAGCGTGATGCCGATGAGGATGGAGAGGAGCTGGGGCGCGATATCGGCGAACGTCCGCATAATGCTCGTGATGCGCCACGAGGCGCCGCTGATACGCGACAGAACCGATTGGAAATGTTCGTTCGCATGAAACGATAGCGGCAGGCGTATGAGGTGGACGAATCCCTCGGCCTGGATGCCGAGCTGGAGGTTCGTGTCCAGCCACCGCCGTTTGCGATCGGACCACCAGTCAACCGCATCGTTCACGACGCGGACTGCAGCCCACGCGGCAAGAAGGAGCCCCCAGTACGGCAGCCCTGCCGTCCGCGCCGTTTCTCCATGGGAAAGAGCGATGAGCGCGTCGAAGAAACGGCCGGTGATATACGGCACGAAGCCGTTCGCGAACGCGGAGAGAAGGCCGAGGATGCCGAGCAGGATGATAGTCGCGCGATAAGCGCGCGCATGGCGCCAAATGCCCCGGAGCCCTTCCCGAAGGGA
Organism: bacterium; assembly: GCA_021813835.1. Classification (GTDB taxonomy): domain Bacteria; phylum Patescibacteriota; class Minisyncoccia; order Phycocordibacterales; family Phycocordibacteraceae; genus C7867-001. Next base: position 3,415 of record JAKAJJ010000039.1, read on the forward strand.
TACGGGATGTTCCTTCGCCGAGTCCTCAAGCGTCATAGGATCATCGGGCGAGGAAGAAGAGGCCGATGGCGGGAGCGGCGAACCACCAGAAGAAGTACTGGTTCGGCGCGAAGAGCGCCGCGACGGCCGGCGTGAACTGGTAGAGGCCGGTGACGGCGAATACGTGATAGCCGAGCGCGATGAGGAACGCCGCGCCGAGGAACGAAAGCGCGATGAGCCCGAAAATGCCGATGTAGAGAAAGTCGGAGACGACGACGCGCCGCAGGATGATGTAGAAAACGAGGACGAGGGCGGCGTAGACGCCGATGTGCGCGAAAAGCGCCGTCGAGAGAGGCGCGCTCGGCAGGAGCGAGGCGTACGGGAACGCGATGTATACCGCATACGCCGCGTAAAGGGAGAGCAACAGGGCGACGAGCGGTCCGCGCCCCACGTACCAGGCGAAAAGGAAGAACGCTCCGGTGAGCGCGAGGAGGATGAGGAAATTCCCCGAGGCGGACCAGACCGTGAGCGCGGTGTGCGTCGCGAGCGTATTCACCTGCGCGAGTCCTTCGGTCGCGGTCATTGCTTCACAGTATACCGCGGCCTAGAGGCCCTCGCTCCTCAAATCCTCAACCGCCTTGCGCGCCTTGGCGGAGAGCTTATGCGGGAGCGCGACTTCGAGGCGGATGGTATTTCTCATTCTGAACAGGTTATTTGATTTGGTGAGGCATCCTGAATCGGGTATCCATCGCCATAATTACATGTGCCGGTAGTATAGATGCAATAATAATACACAGGGCTCACATTAGGACGTCGTAATGTGACGCGAATGGTGACACTACCATCCAAATTCTCCCAATTCTCCCAATCATATGTCCAGCCCGTACAGGGTGGTGTCGGCCAGCTGGCGATGCTACCAGGAACAAAAGGATTTGTTGCCGTTCCGACATCGGGCGCCCATGTGCCCCGCGAACTTTGATCAAGATATGCGGCTGTCTCGATTTGTTTCATCTCGGAAATAATTGAGGCATAATTACCCTTTGCACGAGCGGTATTGAGTGAGGCAAGTACGACTGAGGAAAGGACTCCTATGATTGCGATAACGACAAGGAGTTCAATGAGGGTAAAGCCGCGAGAGGTGCTCATGAATCAGGTGTTTAACATCGGCGGACTGATTGGTATGTTAGGATTGATTATTGGTTTACTTGATGTCGGCCCTAATGAGAACGGAATAACAAATAATGCTAAAATCCCTGCGACGACAACTGCGATAAGCAGCACATAATTCGCCCCTTTCTCGGTGGAAACGATGCCGGTCTTGAGGACGAGTCGCACGAATCGCGGCGTCTGCGCCGCCGCGGTTCGTCGAGAGAATTCCTGTTCTTCGTTGAATTGGATATCTGCCATGATGAGATTTTATACCCCCCGGAACCGCGCAAGGCATTGTGCCGTGAATAGCGGGACGTTTAGAGTCCCTCCCCCTTCAATTCCTCAAGAGCTTTCTTCGCTTTGCCGGAGAGCTTATGCGGGAGCGCGACTTCCAGGCGGATGATGAGGTCGCCGCGGCTGCCGTCCACGGGAATGCCCTTGCCGCGCACGCGCAAGTGCTCTTCGGCGCGCTTCATCGGAGGAATTTCCACCTCAAGCACCTTCCCCTCCAGGGTTTCGAGCGAGACCGTGGTGCCGGCAAGAGCGTCGGTGAGCTTCACGGGCAGATCCATAAGGAGATTCGCGCCCTCGCGCCGGAAGACCGGATGCGGCTTCACGTGGATCTTCACATAAAGATCGCCCGCTGCGCCGCCCTTCACCGCCTCGCCCTGCCGGGGGAGCCGGATCATCTCGCCGTTGTCGATGCCGGCGGGGATGGAGATCTGTATTTCTTCCTCGCGCCGCCGCACGCCGTGCCCCTTGCACGCGGGACACTTCTCCTTCGGTATCTTGCCGGTTCCGTCGCACGCCGGGCAGGTGCGCGTCGTCGTGAATTGGCCGAGAATGGAGCTGCGCGCTTCGTGGATGCGGCCGCTGCCGTTGCAGGTCGCGCAGGTGTCGAACGCCGTACCGGATTTCGCGCCCGTGCCGCGGCACGCGTCGCACAGGGAGACCTTCGCGAGGAGAACCGTGCGCTTCGTGCCGAAGGCGGCGTCCTTGAACGGTATCTCAAGGTCGATCGAGATGTCGCGTCCGCGCAGGGCGCGCGTCCGGCCGCCGCGCCCGCCGAAGAGGTCCCCGAACAGGTCGCCGAAGTCGAACTCGACGCCCTGTCCGAAGTCCTGCTGGAACTGAGAAAAATCGAAGCCGGCGAACGGATTACCCCCGGCGCCGGCGCCGGGACGCCCTCCGGGGAACGCCTGCCCGTATGCATCGTACTCGCGGCGCTTCTTTTCGTCGGAGAGGACAGCGTATGCTTCGGTGATTTCCTTAAACTTCGATTCGTCGGCGCCGCCCTTGTCCGGATGGTACTGGTGCGCGAGCTTGCGGAAGGCCTTCTTGATGTCGTCCTTCGTCGCCCTCTTGTCCACGCCGAGCACGCCGTAGTAGTCCTTCGCCATAGTGGAGACACTATACACCGGGATATTTTAAAAATGCAAAAGCGGTTGGGCAAAGCTTTGCTTTGCACAATAGCC